>NZ_JBFUHY010000057.1:0-32001 GCF_056402155.1 Pseudomonas sp. P4_C1 | reverse complement strand
GTCTAGGGCTCAACGAAGCCCGTGCTTGTCACTCAGCATTCAACGGTCGAGGCCCTTGGTGGAATTCGGGAGCACCCCATATGAATCAGGCGCTGCCGAAGAAACTCTGGGATCGACTCGGGCTGGTCTCAATACTGGACACGATAACCCGGCTTAACCGCTTAACCTGAACCGCCGTATACGGAACCGTACGTACGGTGGTGTGAGAGGACGGCGGATGTAAATCCGCCTCCTACTCGATTATGAGAGAACACCCATGACCGCCGCCAAGAACCGTATTTTAGAGCTGCGCGCTGAGCTGGATCAGCACAACTATCGTTACCACGTGCTCGACGAGCCGAGCATTCCGGACGCCGAATACGACCGCTTGTTCAACGAGCTCAAGACTCTGGAAGCGGCCAATCCAGAACTGATCACCAGTGACTCGCCAACCCAGCGAGTGGGCAGCGCAGCGCTGTCGGCGTTTACCCAGGTGCGTCACGAAGTGCCGATGCTCAGCCTCGGCAACGCCTTCGAAGAAACCGACATGCGTGAGTTCGACCGCCGGGTGACCGAAGGCCTGGACCTGCCGGCCGGCGACCTGTTCGGTGGCGGCGCGACAGTCGAGTACAGCTGTGAGCCCAAGCTCGATGGCCTGGCCGTCAGCCTGCTGTATCAGGATGGCGTCCTGGTGCGCGGCGCGACCCGCGGCGATGGCACCACCGGCGAAGACATCAGCGTCAACGTGCGCACCGTACGCAACATCCCGCTCAAGCTGCACGGCACCGGTTGGCCGGCGACCCTGGAAGTGCGCGGCGAAGTGTTCATGTCCAAGGCCGGTTTCGAACGGCTCAACGCCACGCAGCTGGAAGTCGGCGGCAAGACCTTCGCCAACCCGCGCAATGCAGCGGCGGGCAGTTTGCGCCAGCTGGATTCGAAGATCACCGCCAATCGCCCATTGGAATTCTGCTGCTACGGTATCGGCCAGGTGTCGGCGGACATTGCCGATACGCACATCGGCAATTTGCAGCAACTCCAGGCCTGGGGCATGCCGATCAGCCATGAGCTGAAACTGGCGCACGGCATCGCCGAGTGCCTGGATTACTACCGCGACATCGGTGAGCGTCGTAGTGCGCTGCCGTATGAAATCGACGGCGTGGTGTTCAAGGTCAACAGCATTGCCTCCCAGCGCGAACTGGGTTTTCGCGCCCGTGAGCCGCGTTGGGCCATCGCCCACAAATTCCCGGCAATGGAAGAACTCACCGAACTGCTCGATGTGGAGTTTCAGGTCGGCCGCACCGGGGCGGTGACGCCGGTGGCGCGTCTGAAACCGGTCAAGGTCGCGGGTGTCACGGTGGCCAACGCCACGCTGCACAACATGGACGAAGTCGCGCGTCTGGGCCTGATGATCGGCGACACGGTGATCATCCGCCGCGCCGGTGACGTGATTCCGCAAGTGGTTCAAGTGGTCATGGAGCGTCGTCCGGAAAACGCCCGGCCGGTGCAGATTCCCGAGCAGTGCCCGGTGTGCGGTTCCCATGTCGAGCGCACGCAGCTGATCAAGCGCAGCAAGGGTCGCGAGACAGTCAGCGAAGGTGCGGTGTATCGCTGCGTCGGTCGCCTGGCCTGCGGCGCACAACTCAAGCAGGCCATCATTCACTTCGTTTCCCGTCGCGCCATGGACATCGAAGGCCTGGGCGAGAAGAGCGTCGAGCAACTGGTCGACGAAGGCCTGGTGAGTTCGCCGGCCGATCTGTACGCCCTGACTTTCGAGCAGATCGTCGACCTGGAAGGCTTTGCCGAGCTGTCGAGCAAGAACCTGCTCGGCGCCATCGAAGACAGCAAGAAGCCGAGCCTGGCGCGGTTCATCTACGCCCTCGGGATTCCCGATGTCGGCGAGGAGACGGCCAAGGTCCTGGCGCGCTCCCTGGGCTCGCTGGAACGGGTGCAGCAGGCCTTGCCACAGGTGCTGACGTACTTGCCGGACGTCGGGCTGGAAGTCGCGTACGAGATCCACAGTTTCTTCGAGGACGCGCATAACCGGCAGGTGATCGCCGATTTGCTCAGGCATGGCATGCAGATTCAGGATCAGGGCGAGTTGGGTGCCGAATTTGCCGCGAGCACCACGTTGGGCGGTTTCCTCGACAAGCTGCATATTCCGTCGGTCGGTCCGGGCGGGGCGCAGAAACTGGCAGACAAGTTCGGCTCGCTGCAGGCGGTGATCAGTGCAGATTGGCTGGACATGCGTCAGGCGCTGCCAGAGAAACAGGCCAATTCGGTGCGCGAGTTCTTTGCGGTCGAAGAAAATCGCCAATTGGCCGAAGCGGCCGAGAAACAACTGGCCGATTTCGGCATGCACTGGCAGAGCGAGAAGAAGGTCGTCGAAGGCTTGCCGCTGGCCGGGCAGACCTGGGTGCTGACCGGCTCGCTGGAGCTGATGAGCCGCGATGTGGCCAAGGACAAACTTGAAAGCCTGGGGGCCAAGGTAGCGGGCTCGGTGTCGGCCAAGACCCATTGCGTGGTGGCTGGGCCGGGTGCCGGGTCGAAGTTGACCAAGGCCAATGAGCTGGGGCTGAAAGTGCTGGATGAAGAGGCGTTTGTTGAAACATTGCGCGGGTACGGCAAGGTAGATTGAGTAGTAATTCAACCTGTAGGAGCGAGCCTGCTCGCGATGGTGGATCAGGCGCATTGATGTCGACTGACACTCCATCGCGAGCAGGCTCGCTCCTACAGGTGTTGCGTTCGACCTGGGAACGATCCTCCTTTGGAAATGATCTAGTCTCTGCAAGCCTCAGGGAGAGATCGCCATGTACCGTTTTTTCGAGCAGCTCAGCTCGCGCATCGCCGCGCCGTTCACGGCCGAAAGCTCGCGCAACAGCAAAATCTGGTCCTGTCGTTGCGGGCAGTCGCTGTTCTTTCGCAACAGCCAGTGCCTGGCCTGTTCGGCTGCGTTGGGCTATCAGCCGGAGCAGAGTCGCTTGTCTGCGCTGCAACCGGGTGTGCAAGCGGGCACCTGGCTGCTGGATGCCGATCCCGGGGCCGGCCTGTTTCGACGCTGCGCCAACCTCGACTCCCCGGCGGCCTGTAATTGGTTGCTGCCAGCCAATGACCATGACGTCTTGTGCATTGCCTGCAGCCTCAATCGCACCATTCCTGATCTGTCGATAGCCGACAACCACGAGCGCTGGCGCAAGGTGGAAACCGCCAAGCGGCGTCTGGTCGCGCAACTGCTCACCCTGGGGTTGCAGGTGATTCCCAAAACCGTCGATGAAGAGACGGGCCTTGCCTTCGATTTCATCGGCGCGGACCTCAAAGGCAAACCGCCGACCACCGGACACGCCAATGGCCTGATCACCCTTGATATCAAGGAAGCCGACGACGCGCACCGCGAGCAGGTGCGGGTGCAAATGCACGAACCCTATCGCACGTTGCTCGGGCATTTCCGTCATGAAGTCGGGCACTACTACTGGGATCGATTGATCGCCAATAGCCAGTGGCTGGAGCCTTTTCGCGGATTGTTCGGCGATGAGCGCGCCAGCTATGCCGAAGCCCTCGAGCGGCATTATCAGCAGAGCGCGCCGCTTGACTGGCAGCAGTACTACGTCAGCGCCTACGCCACCATGCACCCGTGGGAAGACTGGGCGGAAACCTGGGCGCATTACCTGCACATGATGGATGCAGTGGACACCGCGCTGGGCTTCGGTATGAGCGCCCGGGACATGGACTTCGACTATCAGCCGTTTCCGTTGGATACCCTCTACGATCCGCAGCATCCCGATGGCGCGGCATTTCTGTCGTTCGTCAATGCGTGGATCGAATTGGCCGGCATGCTCAACGAGCTATCGCGCAGCATGGGGCAGCCGGATTTCTATCCGTTCGTCCTGCCGCCTGCGGTCATTGCCAAGCTGCACTTTATTCATCTGGTGATTCAGCAGGCGGGCGGCAGGGCGGATGAGGTGCTGCAGGCGCAATAGCAAGTGCTTGAACCCCCTCATATTTTTAATCCGAAACCAACGGTTGTAACTTCGCCTCAGATAGGTACAATGGCGCGGCTCGCCGACAGGTGAGTGTCGTTATGGTGACCCCATCGGTCCCCCCGCAACGATCAACCGTGAACCCGGTCAGGCCTGGAAGGGAGCAGCCGCAGCGGTGACATTGTGTGCCGGGGTGTGGCTGGTGGGGTTACCACCTTAACGCCACGCGAGTGTTCTCTCGTGTTATTTATCTGAAAACAGACTTTCGCTAGCTGCCAGGATCTTGTCCGGGGCGGTTTTTCGTCGTTTGCAGTTTATCCACAGCCGCAGGCTCGCCACCGATATACAACCGAACAATCGCATCGATCTCCCCGGACATTTTCATCTGTACCAGGGTGCGCAGAATGCGCTGCACCGGCACTTGCGGGTCGTTGCGTACGTAGCAACCGACGTTCTGCTCCTGCAGCACCGCCACGCTGTGCAGCTGTTGGTCCGGCAGCAGGCGCTGATTGAACCAGTCCAGGCTCCATTGATTGCTGACGGCATAGCGGTTGCGGCCGGCGAGGAGTTTTTCCAGCACCAGTTCCTGATTGCGTGCGTCGTCGCGATACAGCTGGCCGGCGTCGAACAGCGGTTGCAGGGTCGGGTAGCTGTAGCCCAGCACGGTGCCGATGGACTGATCTGGCAATTCCGCCGGGTTCACAGCGGTGGGGTGTGCATTCCGGGTGATCAACAGGTCGGGCTGGGTAAAGAGCGGGATGCTCCAGAGATAATCGCCAGACTGATTGGGCAGCCACGATTGCGCGGCATAACAGCGGACATCGACCTCGCCTTGCTCCATGGCGTTTTGCACCCGTGCGCGGGGCAATACATGGAATTCGGCCGGTACGCCGACCTGAGTCGCGAGGCTGAGCATCACGTCATACAGGATGCCCTGGGTCGGTTTGTCCTGTTCAAGTTGCACCATGGGCATGGTCCAGCTGTCGGATATCACGAAACGTAGCGGCGCTTGCGCCGCCACGCTGTCCAGGCTGATCAACAGCAATGCCCCCAAGGCCAGCCGCATAAACCACTCCGTTAATAGCCCCCGATGTGCAGCTTAGCCACAATACACGAGCGCACCGGATGCAATTTGTGCCTTGCTCCGCTAGCATTAGGCGCTTCTGCTTCCTTCGCTGCGACGGTTTTCGATGAGTTATCAGGTTCTTGCACGTAAATGGCGTCCGCGCTCGTTCCGCGAAATGGTCGGCCAGACCCATGTGCTCAAGGCTCTGATCAATGCCTTGGACAGCCAGCGGCTGCACCACGCGTACCTGTTTACCGGTACCCGGGGGGTCGGCAAGACCACCATCGCGCGGATCATTGCCAAATGCCTTAACTGCGAAACAGGTATCACTTCGACCCCTTGCGGTGAATGCTCGGTGTGTCGCGAAATCGACGAAGGCCGCTTTGTCGACCTGATCGAGATCGACGCCGCGAGCCGCACCAAGGTCGAAGACACCCGCGAGTTGCTCGACAACGTGCAGTACGCCCCGAGCCGCGGGCGCTTCAAGGTCTACCTGATCGACGAAGTGCACATGCTCTCCAGCCATTCCTTCAACGCGCTGCTCAAAACCCTCGAGGAACCGCCACCCTACGTCAAGTTCATCCTGGCCACCACCGACCCGCAGAAACTTCCTGCAACGATTCTGTCGCGGTGCCTGCAGTTCTCCCTGAAGAACATGACGCCGGAACGCGTGGTCGAGCACTTGACCCATGTTCTGGGTGTCGAGAACGTGCCGTTCGAAGACGATGCACTGTGGCTGCTGGGCCGCGCCGCCGATGGGTCGATGCGTGATGCCATGAGCCTGACCGACCAGGCGATTGCCTTCGGTGAGGGCAAGGTCACGGCCGCCGACGTGCGGGCGATGCTCGGGACCCTCGATCACGGGCAGGTCTACGACGTCCTGCATGCGCTGATCGAAGGCGATGCCAAGGCGTTGCTCGAAGCCGTCCGCCACCTGGCCGAGCAAGGCCCGGACTGGAATGGCGTGCTTTCGGAAATTCTCAATGTGCTGCACCGCGTTGCCATCGCCCAGGCCTTGCCGGAAGGCGTCGATAACGGTCACGGCGACCGTGATCGCGTGTTGGCGCTGGCCCAGGCGTTGCCGGCCGAAGACGTGCAGTTCTACTACCAGATGGGCCTGATCGGCCGCCGCGACCTGCCGCTGGCGCCGGATCCCCGGGGCGGTTTTGAAATGGTGCTGCTGCGGATGCTGGCGTTCCGGCCTGCAGACACCGCGGATGCCCCGAGGCAACCGCTAAAGCCAGTGGGGATCAGCCAGGCCACAGTTGATTCCGCAAACTCAGTGGCTGCCGCGCCGGTTGTTGCGCCGGTAGTTGCTGCGGCCGTTGCACCGATAGCGGCTGCGCCAGTGGCGGCGCCTGCATCTGCACCGGAACCGGTAGCGCCGGCCGTTGTGCCAGAACCTGCGCCTGTGGTTGAAGCGGTCGTGGTCGAAGAGGTGGTCGACCTGCCGTGGAATGACCCGGTCGAGCCGGCGCCCGTTCAGCAACCGGCGGTGGAGCCGGTGCTGGAAACTGCCAGCGAACAACCCGAATTACCGCCGATGCCGTTGCCGACGCCGGACAGCGTGGTGCCGGACGCGCCTGAATGGGCTGCCGCGCCGATCCCGGAACCTTCGGTGGCCGACGTCGATGTCGCGACGCCGGGCATGGATCTGGATGACGAGCCGCCGCTGGACGAGGATTACATCGAGCCGGACATGGATTCGGCCTACAGTTACCTCGACGAGCTGGCCAGCGAGCATGCCGCCGACCCGGTTCCGGAGCCCGAGCCTGAGCCCGCGGCAATGCCGGCCACCGGTCTGGCCCTGCAATGGCTGGAGCTGTTCCCGAAATTGCCGATCTCCGGCATGACCGGCAGTATCGCCGCCAACTGCACGCTGATCGCGGTGGATGGCGACAATTGGCTGATGCACCTGGACCCGGCCCACAGTGCCTTGTTCAACGCCACTCAGCAGCGTCGCCTGAACGATGCGCTGAACCAGTATCATCAGCGCACACTGACCCTGAGCATCGAGCTGATCAAGCCAGAGCAGGAAACCCCGGCACAAGCGGCTTCGCGCCGCCGCGTCAACCGTCAGCGCGAGGCGGAGGAATCGATCCACGGTGATCCGTTCATCCAGCAAATGATGCAGCAGTTCGGTGCGGTGGTCCGTAACGATACTATTGAACCTGTCGACGCCCTGGTCACTCAGGGCTAATAACTGAAGGCGTTTGGCCGCATGGGCCGGGCGCTGTTTTAATCCAAGTACTTTTGAGGTGATTACCATGATGAAAGGTGGCATGGCCGGCCTGATGAAGCAGGCGCAGCAGATGCAGGAAAAAATGGCCAAGATGCAGGAAGAACTGGCCAACGCCGAAGTCACCGGTAAGGCCGGTGGCGATATGGTCACCGTGGTGATGACCGGTCGTCATGACGTCAAGAGCGTGACCATCGACCCAAGCCTGGTCGAAGGCATGAGCGAAGACGACAAGGAAATGCTCGAAGCGGTCATCGCATCCGCGGTCAACGATGCCGTGCGCAAGATCGAAGCCAACAGCCAGGACAAGATGGGCAGCATGACTGCCGGCATGCAACTGCCGCCGGGCATGAAACTGCCATTCTGATTCGCCTTCAGGCGGCAGATGAGTTACAAAAATGCCAGGCATAGCGCCTGGCATTTTTGTTTCTGGCTGATAGATATGTTTGGCTGACATGCCGCCACAAAGGTCTGCTCCCTATATCACCGAGCCCCATCGATCACAGGAGACGCTGCCATGTCCGACCCCATGACCCTCAATCAACGCATTGTCCTGGCTTCACGCCCGATAGGCGCGCCAACGCCGGAAAACTTCCGCATGGAGCGGGTGGCGCTGCCGGATCTGGCCGACGGTCAGGTGCTGCTCAAGACCGTTTTCCTGTCGCTGGATCCCTACATGCGCGGACGCATGAGTGACGCACCTTCCTACGCAGCACCGGTGGAAATCGGCGAAGTCATGACCGGGGGCGCTGTCAGCCGGGTCGAGCGCTCGCTCAATCCGAAGTTTCAGGAAGGTGATCTGGTGGTCGGTGCCACCGGTTGGCAAAGCCACAGCATCAATGACGGCCGCAGCATCATCCCTGTGCCGTCGGGATTGCCTAGTGCGTCGATGGCCCTCGGGGTGTTGGGGATGCCGGGCATGACCGCGTACATGGGGCTGATGGATATCGGCCAGCCCAAGGCCGGCGAGACCCTGGTGGTTGCAGCGGCGTCCGGAGCGGTGGGCTCGGTGGTCGGCCAGGTGGCGAAGATCAAGGGCTTGCGCGTGGTCGGTGTGGCGGGTGGAGCGAAAAAGTGCCGTTATGTGGTCGAAGAGTTGGGTTTCGATGCCTGCATCGACCACAGGAGCCCGGACTTTGCTGACGAGCTGGCGCAGGCCTGCCCCAAGGGGATCGACATCTACTACGAAAACGTCGGTGGCAAGGTATTCGACGCCGTGGTGCCGTTGCTCAACCCCAAGGCGCGGATTCCACTCTGCGGCCTGATTGCCTCCTATAACGCCTATGAAGCGCCGAGCGGGCCGGATCGCCTGCCACTGTTGCAACGCACCCTGTTGACCAAGCGGGTGCGCATCCAGGGCTTCATTGTGTTCGATGACTATGGTGATCGCCAGCCGGAATTCCTCAGTGCCATGGCGCCCTGGGTGCGCGATGGCAAGGTGAAGTTCCGCGAAGACGTGGTCGATGGCCTGGAGCAGGCGCCTGATGCGTTCATCGGCATGCTGGAAGGGCGCAACTTCGGTAAATTGGTGGTTCGGGTTGCCCGTGACTGAGTAATTGACGCTGCAATTTGACGCTCAACCGGGGCGCGGGTATAAACCGCGTCTCGTTGTTTTGTCGGACTTTTCCACCATGAGCTTCAGCCCTTTGATTCGCCAACTGATCGACGCCCTGCGAATTTTGCCCGGTGTGGGTCAGAAAACCGCTCAGCGCATGGCGTTGCAGTTGCTCGAGCGTGACCGCAGTGGCGGCTCACGACTGGCGCTGGCCCTGAGCCAGGCCATGGAAGGGGTCGGTCACTGCCGCTTGTGCCGTACGCTGACCGAAGATGATCTCTGCCCGCAATGCGCCGATACCCGTCGCGACGACACCTTGCTCTGCGTGGTGGAAGGCCCGATGGACGTCTATGCGGTGGAGCAGACTGGTTTCCGCGGGCGTTATTTCGTGCTCAAGGGGCATCTGTCGCCGCTCGACGGTCTGGGGCCGGAAGCCATCGGCATTCCGCAATTGATGGCACGGATCGAAGAAGCCGGCACTTTCACCGAAGTCATCCTGGCCACCAACCCGACCGTGGAAGGTGAAGCCACCGCGCACTACATCGCCCAATTGCTCAGCAACAAAGGCCTGATCGCCTCGCGTATCGCCCACGRCGTACCGCTCGGTGGTGAGCTGGAGCTGGTGGATGGCGGGACGCTGGCGCATTCGTTTGCCGGGCGTAAGCCGATCACTTTGTAATTTGTGTTGTTCGGCCCGACGCCATCGTCGGATCGCCGCCCGGAGCAAGCTCGCTCCCACAGGGTATTGCGGCGTACACAAAACCAATGTGGGAGCGAGCTTGCTCGCGATGCAGGCGACGCGGTTTCACAATTCTATTGAAAACCAAGCAAGCGCTCGGTTAACTTCACTGACCCCTTCAGTGGAGCTCGCCGATGTCTGCCTTTCAGGAATACTTCGACCCCAGCCACCAATTGGTCCGCGACAGCGTCAGACGTTTCGTCGAGCGCGAGATCCTTCCTGATATCGAGCAGTGGGAAGAAGCCGAAAGTTTTCCTCGCGAGCTCTACCTCAAGACCGGCGCGGCGGGGATTCTCGGCATCGGTTACCCCGAAGCTTACGGAGGCAGCCATGAAGGGGATCTGTTCGCCAAGGTGGCCGCCAGTGAAGAGTTGATGCGCTGCGGCTCAGGCGGGTTGGTTGCCGGCCTGGGCTCGCTGGATATCGGCTTGCCGCCCGTTCTCAAGTGGGCCCGGCCCGAAGTGCGTGATCGTGTGCTGCCGCAGGTGCTGTCGGGAGAGAAGATCAGCGCCCTGGCCATTACCGAGCCCGGCGGCGGCTCCGACGTCGCCAACCTGCAAACCCGCGCCGTGCGCGATGGCGATTTCTACCGGGTCAGTGGCAGCAAGACCTTTATTACCAGCGGTGTGCGCGCGGATTTCTATACCGTCGCGGTGCGAACGGGCGAGCCAGGTTTCGGTGGCATCAGCCTGTTACTGATCGAGAAGGGCACGCCCGGTTTCACCGTAGGGCGGCAACTGAAGAAAATGGGCTGGTGGGCCTCAGACACGGCCGAATTGTTCTTCGATGATTGCCGGGTGCCTGCAGGAAACCTGATCGGCGCCGAGAACATGGGCTTTGCCTGCATCATGGGCAACTTCCAGAGCGAACGCCTGGCCCTGGCGCTGATGGCCAACATGACCGCACAGCTGGCGCTGGAGGAGAGCCTGAAGTGGGCGCGCCAGCGCGAAGCCTTTGGCAAACCGATCGGCAAGTTTCAGGTGATCAAGCATCGCCTCGCCGAGATGGCGACCGCGCTGGAAGTGTCCCGGGAGTTCACTTACCGCCAGGCCGCGAAGATGGCGGCGGGGCAGAGCGTGATCAAGGAGATTTCCATGGCCAAGAATTTTGCGACGGATACCGCAGACCGGATCGTCACCGATGCGGTGCAGATACTCGGTGGGCTGGGTTATATGCGCGAGAGCCTGGTGGAGCGGCTGTACCGCGACAACCGGATCCTGTCGATTGGCGGCGGGACGCGGGAAGTGATGAACGAGATCATCAGCAAGCAGATGGGGCTTTGAGTCGATCTTGAGTTTAGTGGTGTTGCCACTGACGCCATCGCGGGCAAGCCCGCTCCCACAGGGAACTGCGGCGTACACAAGTTTTGTGCATGACAAAGAAAACTGTGGGAGCGGGCTTGCCCGCGATGACGTCAGCTAAGACGCCGCTTACTTATCGGAAAGGGCAAACTGCGTCAGGCAAAACGTAGGAATACCCATGTCCTCCAGGCGCTGCGAGCCACCCAGTTCCGGCAGATCGATAATCGCCGCCGCTTCATGCACCCGGGCGCCCATGCGACGGATCAGGTTGGCGGCGGCAATCAGGGTGCCGCCGGTCGCGATCAGGTCATCGAACATCACCACCGAATCCCCCTCGCACAGGCTGTCGGCGTGCACTTCCAGGAAGGCTTCGCCGTATTCGGTCGCATAGCCCTCGGCCAGCACGTCAGCCGGCAACTTGCCTTGCTTGCGAAACAGCACCAGCGGCTTGTTCAACTGATAGGCCAGTACCGAACCGATCAGGAAGCCACGGGCGTCCATAGCGCCGACGTGGGTGAAGTCAGCCTCGACGTAACGGTGGGCGAAGCTGTCCATCACCAGGCGCAGGGCCGTGGGCGACTGGAACAGCGGGGTGATGTCGCGAAAGATCACACCCGGCTTCGGGAAGTCGATGACAGGGCGGATGAGGGATTTGATGTCGAAGGAGTCGAAGGCCATAGTCGAAGAATCCTGGCAGGGCTGCAAACGACTCAGTATAACGGCGGCTGAACCGTTTCGCGCAGCCGCAACGGTTTGTTTCAACTTTCCAGGGAGCCGCCGGCCAGGGCGCAAAGCTGGATCGGGTCAATAATCCGGATTTCCTTGCCTTCTGCCGCAATCAGTTCGTTTTGCTGGAAGCGTGTGAAGACGCGGGACACGGTCTCCACCGCCAGGCCCAGGTAGTTGCCGATTTCGTTGCGCGACATGCTCAGGCGGAACTGATTGGCGGAAAAGCCCCGGGCGCGGAAACGTGCCGAGAGGTTGACCAGGAAGGTGGCGATGCGTTCGTCGGCCGTCTTCTTCGACAACAGCAGCATCATCTGCTGATCGTCACGGATCTCACGACTCATCACCCGCATCAGCTGACGGCGCAACTGCGGCAATTGCAGGGCCAGTTCGTCGAGGCGTTCGAAAGGAATTTCACACACCGAAGTGGTTTCCAGGGCTTGTGCCGACACCGGGTGCTTTTCGGTGTCCATGCCCGACAGGCCGACCAGTTCGCTGGGCAGGTGGAAACCGGTGAGCTGTTCTTCACCGGTGTCGCTCAGGCTGAAAGTCTTGAGGGCGCCAGAACGGACTGCGTAGACAGAATCGAAGGTATCGCCCTGACGGAACAGAAATTCGCCTTTTTTCAGCGGCCGGCCGCGTTTGACGATTTCGTCCAGCGCGTCCATGTCTTCCAGGTTCAGCGAAAGTGGCAGGCAAAGAGGGGCCAGGCTGCAATCCTTGCAATGGGCTTGATTATGAGCGCGCAGTTTTACTGGCTCGGACATTTCTTCAATCCTTGTGGGAATTCACACATAAGACGTAAGGGTAACTCACCCGAGGACATTGAGGCCAGCCTGTGGCGCTTTTGTCGCAGCGCTCTAGATCACCCGTGAAAACCGTTGCCGGCTGTGTTGCTCCAGGTACGCGTCGAACACCATGCACACCGAGCGCACCAACAGTCGCCCGGCGGGCAGGATAGTGATTCTGTCTCGATCGAGTTCAATCAACCCGTCTTTGGCCATGTCTTGCAGTTGGGGCCAGAGATCGCCGAAATAGCCCTGGAAATCGATGTTGAAGGCTTGTTCGATGCCGGCGAATTCGAGACTGAAATTGCAGATCAATTGCTGAATGACCGCGCGCCGCAGGCGGTCATCGGCATTGCACAGCAGGCCACGGCTGGTGGCCAGTTGCATTGATGCAAGGGCGTTCTGGTACCCGGTCAGGTCACTGCTGTTCTGGCAATACAGATCGCCGATCTGGCTGATCGCCGAGACGCCGAGGCCGATCAAATCGCAATGACCGTGTGTGGTGTAGCCCTGGAAATTGCGTTGCAGGGTCGATTCTTCCTGGGCAATCGCCAGCTCATCGTCAGGCAGGGCGAAGTGGTCCATGCCGATGTAGCGGTAGCCGGCCGTGATCAGTTGCTCGATGGTGCGCTGCAGCATTTCCAGTTTCTGCGCGGGTGTCGGCAATTCATTGCTGTTGATGCGCCGCTGCGGCATGAAGCGTTCCGGCAGGTGGGCGTAGTTGAACACCGACAACCTGTCCGGTTGCAGGTGGATGACCTCTTCGACGGTGCGGGCGAAGTTTTCCGGCGTCTGTTTCGGCAGTCCGTAGATCAGGTCGATGTTGATCGAGCGAAATTGCAAGGTGCGGGCGGCGTCAATCACCGCGCGGGTTTCTTCCAGGCTTTGCAGACGATTGACCGCTCGCTGAACCGCCGGGTCGAGGTCTTGCAGGCCGATACTGACCCGATTGAAACCCAGTTCGCGCAGCAGGCCCATGGTCGACCAGTCGGCCTCGCGCGGGTCGATCTCGATGCCGTAGTCGCCGGAGTCGTCGTCCAGCAAATTGAAGTGTTTGCGCAAATGCGCCATCAACTGGCGCAGTTCGTCGTGGCTGAGAAAGGTCGGCGTGCCGCCACCGAAATGCAGTTGCTCGACTTTCTGCGTGGGGTCGAGGTGGCAGGCGATCAACTGGATTTCCTGTTCCAGGCGCTGCAAATACGGCTGCGCCCGGCCGCGATCCTTGGTGATGACCTTGTTGCAGGCGCAGTAATAGCAAATGTTCGCGCAGAACGGCACGTGCACGTACAGCGACAACGGGCGTTGAGCCTTGCGGCTGTCGCGCAGGGCATGAAGCAGGTCAAAGGTGCCGACCTGGCTGTTGAATTGCACGGCGGTCGGGTACGAGGTGTAGCGGGGTCCCGCCAGGTCATAACGGCGGATCAGATCGGTGTCCCAACGAATGGCGTCGAGCATCATGCGGGCATTCCCCCGGATAGGCTGGCAGTGTCAGCCACTTTATGCGAGGGCGGGGTGGGGCATCTTGATTTGCATCAAGGGTCGAGATTTGTGCTGTTGGTGCGGGCCTCTTCGCGGGCAAGCCCGCTCCCACAGGGATCTCTGTCGTTCACGAAGAATCTGTCCGGCACATATTCTGTGGGAGCGGGCTTGCCCGCGATGGGGGCGCCGCCGATCTAGTGCCCCATGAGCCAATGCTGATGCGGTCCCGGCAAGGTCCAGATGCCGAACAGCATCACCAGCAATCCGCCCGCCATCCGTACGCTGCGCTTGCGCAACAGTGCGGTGATGCGCTCGGCGGCAAGGCCGGTCGCCAGCAGCACCGGCCAGGTGCCGAGGCCGAACGCGAGCATCAACAATGCGCTGTCCAGTGCGTTGCCCTGGCTGGCCGACCACAGCAAGGTGCTGTAAACCAGACCGCACGGCAGCCAGCCCCAGAGCGCACCCAGCAGCAGCGCACGCGGCACGCTCGACACCGGCAGCAACCGGTTGGCGACTGGCTGGATATGCCGCCACAAGCCGCGACCGAGGCTTTCGATGCGGGTCAGGCCGCTCCACCAGCCAGCCAGATACAGGCCCATGGCAATCAGCAGCAAGCCGGCAAGGATACGCAGGAACATCGCCGCCGGGCTGCTGGCCACGGCCCATCCGGCCAGGCCGATCAGCAGTCCGGCGCAGGCATAGCTCAGGATCCGTCCCAGGTTGTAGGCCAGCAGCAGGTGAAAGCGGCGGCTGCGTTGTTCCTTGGGAATCGCCAGGGTCAGTGCGCCCATCAAGCCGCCGCACATGCCCAGGCAATGGCCGCCACCGAGCAAGCCGAGGATCACTGCTGACACCAGCAGGGGCGCCAACTCAAGCATGGGGCGGTGCCTTGTCTTGCGGTTTGGCCGGTTGGCCGCTGGCTTCATCGACGGCGGCGGTGTGGTTCGGGTCCTGGTCGTCGAACAGGATACTGTGGGCCGGGCCGTCGAGGTCGTCGTACTGACCGCTGTCGACCGCCCAGAAGAAGATATAGACGGCGATGGCCACGATCAGCAGCGCAGCGGGAATCATCACGTATAGAGCTGGCATCTGGACTCCATGCCCGCGCGGCTCAGGCCGGCAGCGGGCGGGTTTCTGGCGTGGTGCCTGGGGCGGGCGCGCTCGGCATGCGAGTCAGGCGCAGCGCGTTCAACACCACGGTCAACGAACTGATCGACATGCCCACCGCTGCCCAGACCGGAGTGATCCAGCCGAGGGCGGCGAAGGGCAGCATGAGGCCATTGTACAGCCCTGCCCACAGCAGGTTCTCGATAATGACCCGGCGGGTGCGCCGCGCCAGGCTGAAGGCTTGCACCAGCGCGTCGAGGCGGTTGGACAACAGCACGGCGTCGGCACTGGTCTTTGCCAGGTCCGTGGCCGAGCCCATGGCGACGCTGATATCCGCCGCCGCCAGCACCGGCACGTCATTGACCCCGTCCCCCAGCATCAACACCTTGCGACCTTCCTTGTGCAGTTGTTGCAGGACCTGCAGTTTGTCGTCCGGACGCAAGCCGCCACGGGCTTCATCGATGCCCAGTTCCGCCGCCACGCTGGCGACCATCGGCGAGCTGTCGCCGGACAACAACAGCGTGCGCCAGCCACGCGCCTTGCACGCGGCCAGCAACGCGGGCGCATCGGCACGCAAGCGATCATCGAGGACGAGCCAGGCCAGCGGTCCCTGGCTGTCGCCGAGCAGCAGCCATTGGCCGGCTTCTTCGGGCATCGACGGCAACACGGCGCCGCTGAGTTCGCAGACGAAGCGAGGTTGGCCGATGCGCAGGCGTCGCCCATCAACCAGGCCCTCCAGGCCAAGACCCGGGCTGCTGTGGACTTCTTCGGCAGCCATCGGCGCACGACCGAAAGCACGGGCGATCGGGTGTTCGGAGCGGTTTTCCAGGGCGGCGGCGAGGCTCAGGCATTGATCGCTGTCGAGCGCGCCGAGGGGGCGGATCGAGCGCAGCGCCAGGCGCCCTTCGGTGAGGGTGCCGGTCTTGTCGAAAATCACCGTGTCGATCTGGTTCAGGCCTTCCAGCACATGACCACGGGTCAGCAACAGACCGAGTTTGTGCAGTGTGCCGGTGGCTGCAGTGAGGGCGGTCGGCGTCGCCAGCGACAAGGCGCACGGGCAGGTCGCCACCAGCATCGCAAGCACGATCCAGAATGCCCGCGATGAGTCGAGCTCCCACCACAACAGGCCAATCGCGGCGGCGGCAATCAGCGACAACAGCAGGAACCATTGCGCGGCGCGGTCGGCGATTTCCGCCAGTCGCGGTTTTTCGGCCTGGGCACGATCGAGCAGGCGAACGATGGCCGAGAGGCGAGTGTCCTGACCCAGGGCCTGAACCTCGACGGTCAGTGCGCCTTCGACGTTCAGGGTGCCGGCGGTGACCGCATCGCCGAGGGTGCGGGGTTGCGGCAGGTACTCGCCGGTCAGCAGCGACTCGTCGACACTCGACTGGCCGTCGAGGATCTTGCCGTCAGCCGGCAGAATGGCGCCCGGATGAACCAGCACTTGATCGCCGACACGCAGTTCACTGAGCAGAATGCGTTCGCTCTGGCCGTCGGGTGTCAGTCGCAGACACGAGGCAGGCAGCAGATTCACCAGCTGCGCAGTGGCGGCAGCCGTGCGCTCGCGGGCGCGCCGCTCCAGATAACGCCCGGCCAGCAGGAACAGGGCAAACATGCCGACGGCATCGAAATACAGTTCGCCGACCCCGGTGATCGAGGTCCAGATCCCGGCGATGTAGGCACTGCCGATGGCCAGCGACACCGAAACATCCATGGTCAGGTGGCGGGTGCGCAGATCGCGCATGGCGCCTTTGAAGAACGGCGTGCAGCTGTAGAACACGATCGGGGTGGTAAGGAACAGTGCGACCCAGCGCAGGATGGTGTGCATTTCAGGGCTGAGATCGATGTTGAATTCAGGCCAGGTGGCCATGGTTGCCATCATTGCCTGAAACCACAGCAGCCCGGCCACCCCGAGCTGGCGCAGGGCCAGGCGGTTTTCGCTGGCCAGTTGTTCGCAGGCGCGGTCGGCCTGATACGGGTGTGCGGCGTAACCGATCTGGCGCAGTTCGCTGAGCATTTGGCTCAGCGGTAATTGCCCGTCGGCCCAGCGCACGTGCAGGCGATGGTTGGACAGGTTCAGGCGTGCTTCGGCCACGGCCGGCAAGGTGCGCAGATGTTTTTCGATCAGCCAGCCGCAGGCCGCGCAGCTGATGCCTTCCATCAACAGCGTGATTTGCGCCATTTCGCCTTCGTGGCGAACAAAGGGCTGCTGCACATCGGCGCGGTCGTACAGCGCCAGTTCGTCCACCAGTTGCACGGGCAGCGCTTCGGGGTTGGCCGAGGCTTCGCTGCGGTGCCGGTAATAGCTTTCCAGGCCACCGGCGACAATGGCTTCGGCCACGGCCTGGCAACCCGGGCAGCAGAATTCGCGGGACTCCCCGAGCACGACGGCGATGAAGCGACTGCCGGACGGGACGGGCAGGGCGCAGTGGTAGCAGGGGAGTGGGGTGGTGGTCATGGAGTATTCACTGGTACTGCTGAATCTCTATCGTCTGATAGGGCCTCATCGCGAGCAAGCTCGCTCCCACAGGGATCGTTGGTGTACTCAGGATCTGAGCATGGTGCTGATCAACTGTGGGAGCGAGCTTGCTCGCGATGCGCGAAGCGCGGCTTTACTTCTTCAGGTCTTCCGCACCTTGCAACGGTTCGTCGCCGAGCAGCAGATCCTTGTCATGGCTGACCATTTCTTCTTCGAACATGCGCCAGATGTGCTCGTCCTGGGTGCCGAGCAACTCGATAAAACGCCGGCCTTCGATCTTGTCGCTCAACTGGCCGATGTAGCGGCCCTGTTCGGTTTCGCTGCGGGCCAGGGTGATCTTGCGATCCTTTTCCGGCTGGGTCGGCGAGATCAGGTTCAGCTCCAGGGTCTTGGGCTGGCTCTCGCCGCTCAAGCGCAGGTCAACCTCGCCGGTCACGCCATCGAGATGAACGCTGGCGCGCATTTTCAGGGTCTGGGCCAGCAACTCACGGTCGAGGGAGCGGTTGATGCCTTTGCCAGCCTCGTAGTAGTTGTCGTTGACCAGGTTGTCCGGGTTGTTCACCGCGATGGTCACCATGGACAAGGTCAAGGCCACCGAGCAGGCCAGGATCCCGATGATGATCCACGGCCAAAGGTGCTTGTACCAGGGGCTTGCGGCAGTTGCTGCGGGCATGTTCAGTTCTCTCAACGAATTTGTGGGCCGATGAACCGGCTCTTGGCTTCAATGTGGACGCTGTCGTCATCGGCATCCTTGAGGATGAATTTCACCTCGTTGGTGCTCGACGGCAGTTTTTCCGGCGCGACGGACAGCTCGGCAGGCTGGCTGACGATCTCGCCGGCCGCGACCTTGATCTCGCGCCGGCCCTGCAATTTGAGATCCGGCAGGCCAGAGGCTTCGAGCACGTAGGTATGGTCGCGCTGGTCCTTGTTCATGATTTTCAGGCTGTAGACGTTTTCGATCCGGCCTTCGGCGTTCTCGCGGTACAGCACGCGGTCCTTGCTGACATCGAAACCCACCAGCGCACGCATGAAGAATGCCGTCACCAGCAAGCTGATCATCGCCAGCAGCACCACGGCATAGCCGATCAGGCGCGGGCGCAGTTTATGGGTTTTCTGCCCGGACAGGTTGTGCTCGGTGGTGTAGCTGATCAGCCCGCGCGGGTATTCCATCTTGTCCATGATGGCGTCGCAGGCATCGATGCAGGCGGCGCAACCGATGCATTCGATTTGCAGGCCGTCACGGATGTCGATACCGGTCGGGCAGACCTGGACGCACATGGTGCAGTCGATGCAGTCACCCAGGCCCTGGGCCTTGTAGTCGATGCCTTTTTTACGCGGGCCACGGCTTTCGCCACGGCGCGGATCGTAGGAAACGATCAGGGTGTCCTTATCGAACATCACGCTCTGGAAGCGTGCGTACGGGCACATGTAGATGCACACCTGTTCGCGCAACCAGCCGGCGTTGCCGTAAGTGGCGAGGGTGAAGAAACCGACCCAGAAGTACGACCAGCCATCCGCCTGGCCGGTGAAGAAGTCGAACACCAGTTCGCGGATCGGCGAGAAGTAGCCGACGAAAGTCATGCCGGTGACGAAACCGATCAGCAGCCACATGGTGTGTTTGCTGAGTTTGCGCAGGAACTTGTTGGCGCTCATCGGCGCCTTGTCTAGCTTGATGCGTTGGTTGCGGTCACCTTCGGTGACTTTTTCGCACCACATGAAGATCCAGGTCCAGACGCTTTGCGGGCAGGTATAGCCGCACCAGACCCGGCCGGCGTACACGGTGATGAAGAACAGGCCGAACGCGGCGATGATCAACATGCCGGACAGCAGAATGAAGTCCTGGGGCCAGAAGGTGGCGCCGAAAATGAAGAACTTGCGCTCCGGCAGGTTCCACCAGACGGCCTGATGACCGCCCCAGTCCAGCCACACCGTGCCGAA
This sequence comes from Pseudomonas sp. P4_C1, assembly GCF_056402155.1. Classification (NCBI taxonomy): domain Bacteria; kingdom Pseudomonadati; phylum Pseudomonadota; class Gammaproteobacteria; order Pseudomonadales; family Pseudomonadaceae; genus Pseudomonas; species Pseudomonas sp. P4_C1. Next base: position 12,631 of record NZ_JBFUHY010000057.1, on the reverse strand, counting down.
ATACAGCAGGAACAACAGGGCACCGCCAGTCATACGCAAGTTGCGGAACAGGCCGGTGAAGGCGCGGGTGTAGATTTTTTCCCTGGAGGCGTAGAGGTCGACGCTGTTGTTCGCGTTCCTGGCAGGTGGAGTGACGTCGTGTAGCGGAATCTGGTTGCTCATCATTGCATCCCACGGCAGTGGAAAAGTGCCTCGGTCAGTACCTGCCGACCGCGGTCAAAAAGGGGTGTTGCAGTGGCTCAATGATACGCCTGTCGCTCTAGCCTGCGGGTGCGACCTTTGGTCGCGTTGGGGAAAAATCATGAATGGTGTAGCAGATGTAACAAAGCATGATGCAGGTCAATTGACTATAGACGATTTATCTTTTTTCTTCGTCGATCCTCGACAGGTGCGTTTGTGGACGGGGTAGCCAAAGTCTGCCGAGTAAAGAACAGGTATTTTTAATTTAGGTAATACTTTGAGATTAATAGTGGGTGGATCTTTAGTTTGGGAATGCCTATGTTTTCTGTGCGGTAATGATGAAGTTGACCCACAATGTCGCGCTTCGGATAATAAAAAATTACTTAGGGAGAAGTTGAAAATGTCTAATAGGGATGAAACCAAGGCTCAAGAAACTCAGCCTCATATTCCAGCAACCGCAGTCGGCCAGACGCCTGATACAGACTGCACGATTCCTGTACCGACCATGACTGTGGATACTGCTGTGCCTACGGTGCAAAAAGTTCGGACAAAGCGTTCTACAAACAAAAAAGGAACCGGTGGTCTGGACAGTCTGGGTGGCGGCAAGCTTCCTTGATTACAGTTCGTGTTCATGAATGCCGAGTGCAATCATGAACACCTGAATAAACGGCTTCGCCATGAGAACTGGTGGGGCCGTTTTTTTTGATTTATGTTGGTTGTGTTTGTTTGGTGGGTTTTCGTTTTTCTGGTTTGTAAGTGTTTTTCGTCGCAATAGTGCAAGTTTCCAAAAGGGAATGGGGGTCGATGAAGTTTTATAAGGACATATAAAGTGGGTTGGTGTGGCCGCGTTGATTGCTTGTTCTTCCAGGTGTGCGATGGCTTCAAATGAAAACGGCCCCGCCAATTCACATTGGCGGGGCCGTATTTTGTTGCTTCAAGCGTCTGCCTTACTGGGCGTCCGCTGCCTTCTCACCGTGAGACAGGCTGTAGACGTAAGCGGCCAGCAGGTGAACCTTGTCGTTACCCTGCATCGCCTCTTGCGCAGGCATCTGGCCCTGACGGCCGTAACGGATGGTCTGCTGCAGTTGAGCGAAGCTCGAACCGTAGATGAACGCGGCCGGGTGAGTCAGGTCGGGCGCGCCCATCGCTGGCGTGCCTTTGCCTTCCGGACCGTGGCAAGCCACGCAGTTGGTGGCGAACAGTTTCTGCCCGGCAACCGGGTCGGCCTTGGTGCCTTCCGGCAGCTTGCGGCCATCGAGGTTGGTCAGGACAAACGCGGCCACGTCGGCCACGCCTTGCTCGCCGATCACTTCAGCCCATGCAGGCATCACTGCGTGACGGCCGCCCATGATGGTGGTCTTGATGGTTGCCGGCTCGCCGCCCCAGCGCCAGTCGGCGTCGGTCAGGTTCGGGAAACCATAGGCGCCCTTGGCGTCGGAACCATGGCAAACCGAGCAGTTGGAGGCGAACAGGCGGCCACCCATCTTCAGCGCTTGCGGATCCTTGGCCACTTCTTCGATTGGCATGGCCGCGAACTTGGCGAAGATCGGACCGAACTTGGCGTCCGATCTGGCCATTTCCTTTTCCCACTCGTGAACGCCGGTCCAGCCGGTCTGGCCGTTGGCGAACGGGGTCTGCTTCTCGTTGTCGAGGTAGCCGTAACCCGGCAGCAGGCCTTTCCAGTTACCCAGGCCCGGATACAGCGCCAGGTAGCCCAGTGCGAAGATGATGGTGCCCACGAACAGCATGAACCACCATTTCGGCAGCGGGTTGTCGTACTCCGCGATCCCGTCGAATGAGTGCCCGACTGTCTCGTCTGTCTGCTCGGTGCGCTGGCCCTTGCGGGTCGACAACAGCAGCCAGGTCAGGGAAAAGATCGTACCGAGACTGAGGACTGTGACGTACAGACTCCAGAATGTAGTCATTCTTTGTTACTCCTAGAAGCTTGCTCGACGTGCTTGATGGCTTCGGGATCATCCGCGAAAGGCAGCAAGGTCGCGTCTTCAAACTCCGACTTGCGCTTGGGACTGAACACCCACAGTGCCAGTCCGATGAAGGCCACCATTACGACAACGGTGCCCAGGCCACGAATCATCCCGATATCCATCCAGATCACCGTTTGCTTTTGATGATGGTGCCCAGGCCTTGCAGATAGGCCACCAGCGCGTCCATTTCGGTTTTGCCCTTCACAGCATCCTTGGCGCCGGCGATGTCTTCGTCGGTGTAAGGGACGCCGAGCGTGCGCAAGACCTCCATTTTTTTGGCGGTATCTTTGCCGTCGAGCTTGTTTTCCACGAGGAACGGGTAGGCCGGCATTTTCGACTCAGGCACGACGTTGCGCGGGTTGTACAAGTGCGCACGCTGCCAGTCATCGGAGTAGCGACCGCCGACACGGGCCAGGTCCGGACCGGTACGCTTGGAACCCCACAGGAACGGGTGGTCCCAGACGCTTTCACCGGCGACCGAGTAGTGGCCGTAGCGTTCGGTCTCGGCACGGAACGGACGGATCATCTGCGAGTGGCAGCCGACACAACCGTTGGCGATATAAATGTCCCGGCCTTCCAGTTCAAGGGCGGTGCGGGGCTTCATGCCCTCGACCGGCTTGTTGGTGACATCCTGGAAAAACAGCGGAACGATCTGGGTCAGGCCGCCGACGCTGACGGCGATGACCATGAAGAAGGCCAGCAGGCCAATATTCTTCTCGACTGCTTCATGCTTCATCAGTGAGCTCCAACTACGGCAATCTTGGCGGCGGCTTCGGCTTCAGCCGGGTTCGAGGCGCGTACGGTGCGGAACACGTTGTAGGCCATGAACAGCATGCCGGTGGCGAAGAACGCACCGCCCAGGGCGCGAACGATGAAGCCAGGGTGGCTGGCTTGCAGCGCTTCGACGAACGAGTAGGTGAGGGTGCCGTCGTCGTTGATGGCACGCCACATCAGGCCCTGGGTGATGCCGTTGACCCACATCGAGGCGATGTACAGAACGGTACCGATGGTCGCGAGCCAGAAGTGGGTGTTGATCAGGGCGGTGCTGTGCATCTGCGCACGACCGAACAGTTTCGGGATCATGTGGTAGATGGCGCCGATCGAGATCATCGCAACCCAGCCCAAGGCGCCTGCGTGTACGTGGCCGATGGTCCAGTCGGTGTAGTGCGACAGCGAATTGACGGTCTTGATGGCCATCATCGGGCCTTCGAAGGTCGACATGCCGTAGAACGCCAGGGAGACGACCAGGAAGCGCAGGATCGGGTCGGTGCGCAGCTTATGCCAGGCGCCCGACAGGGTCATCATGCCGTTGATCATGCCGCCCCAGCTTGGCGCGAGCAGGATGATCGACATCGCCATGCCCAGGGACTGAGCCCAGTCCGGCAGCGCGGTGTAGTGCAGGTGGTGCGGACCGGCCCAGATGTACAGGGTGATCAGCGCCCAGAAGTGCACGATCGACAGGCGATAGGAGTAGATCGGACGCTCGGCCTGTTTCGGCACGAAGTAGTACATCATGCCCAGGAAGCCGGTGGTGAGGAAGAAGCCCACGGCGTTGTGGCCGTACCACCACTGGATCATCGCGTCCGTCGCGCCCGAGTAGGCCGAGTACGACTTGAACAGGCTGACCGGCAGCGACATGTGGTTGACGATGTGCAGCATCGCGGTCACGACGATGAACGCGCCGTAGAACCAGTTACCCACATAGATGTGCTTGGTCTTGCGCTTGACGATGGTGCCGAAGAACACCAGACCGTAGGTGACCCAGACAATGGCCAGCAGAATAGCCAGGGGCCATTCCAGTTCCGCGTATTCCTTGGTGGTGGTGAAACCCATCGGCAAGGTAATGATCGCGCCGACGATCACCGCTTGCCATCCCCAGAAGGTAAAGGCGGCGAGGCTGTCGGAAATCAGTCGCGTTTGGCAGGTTCGCTGCACGACGTAATAAGAAGTGGCAAACAGTGCACATCCACCGAAGGCAAAAATCACCAGGTTTGTGTGCAACGGGCGCAGGCGTCCAAAGCTCGTCCATGGCAGACCGAAGTTCAACTCCGGCCAGACCAGTTGCGAGGCAATGAAGACACCGAGCCCCATGCCAAGGATCCCCCAGACCACCGTCATGATGGCGAACTGGCGGACTACCTTATAGTTATAAGCAGTCGGACTGATTGCTGTGCTCATTCTAAGGTTCCACGGTTTGGGTGTTTTATTAGGATTAAAAATCGGCCGCAAGTATGGAGAAAGCAAGGGGTCATTGCAACGCGCCATGACCTGGGTCAATGCTTTCAAAAGCTGATTCTGCGGCCTTTCCATGCGCCGCGTAAGGACAAAATTGCCCGTGGGCAAAACGTCCCGGCGGACTGATCAGGCGAGGGGGTCAGGTCGGATGTAACGGGGTGTGTTCAAACGCAACGTTTGGCTGACCGAAGGCAATTGGCGCGACAGCCGGTATCTACCAGCCTTTGCGGCCTGTCATCGGGCAGATTCGTCGAACACATCGTTCAGGGTCGACCTGGAACCGGCAGCGGCCAGTCCGCATCGGGGGAAGCTTAGACCCGAATCCCGGGATCCGAAAGAAAGAGTCAAAGAGGGTGCGACAATGCGTCGCAAAGGGGGCAGGGAACCGCCGCATCCGGGAGAATGCGGCAGCAGAGCGGTCGGGATTTATTTGTGGTTGTCTACAGCCTGTAAGCGCTCGGTATTCAAGTCGTGGGACAGGCTGTACACATATGCGGCCAGCAGTTGCACCTTATCGTTGCCGAGCAGTTCGGCCTGCGCCGGCATATGGCCCTGGCGACCATGCCGAATCGTCTGTTCAAGCTGCGTCAGGCTGGTGCCGTAGATGAAACCGGCCGGGTGCGTGAGGTTCGGCGCGCCCATGGCTTCAGTGCCCTGGCCGTTCGTTCCGTGACAGGCGACGCAGGTGGTGCTGAACGCTTGTTGTCCGGCCTGCAGGTCGGCTTTGCTGCCTTCCGGCAACGGCAGGCCGGCCAGATCATGGCGCACATAAGCGGCGACGTTCTTCACACCTGCTTCACCCAGAACTTCTCCCCAGGCCGGCATCATCGCCATCCGGCCACCCGTGATGGTGGTCTTGATCGCTTCGGCCGCGCCGCCCCAGCGCCAGTCGCTGTCGGTCAGGTTGGGGAAGCCGAACGCGCCCTTGGCGTCCGAGCCGTGGCACACCGAGCAGTTGGAGGCAAACAGGCGGCCGCCCATTTTCAATGCCTGTGGGTCCTTGGCCACTTCTTCCACGGGCATTGCCGCAAACTTCGCGAAGATCGGCCCGAACTTCCCGTCAGCCTTGGCCATTTCCTTTTCCCATTCGTGCACGCCGGTCCAGCCGTTCTCATAGCCGGGGAGAACGCCTTTCCAGTTGCCCAGGCCCGGATAAAGGATCAGGTAGCCGATGGCAAACACCAGCGTGCCGGCGAACAGCATGAACCACCATTGCGGCAACGGGTTGTCGTATTCCTCGATGCCGTCGAAGCTGTGCCCCATGGTCTGGTCGACACTGCCCTTGGTTTCACCCTTGCGGGTGCCGATCAGCAGCCAGGTCAGGCCGATCAGGCTGCCGATGGTCAGTACGCAGATCCACGTACTCCAGAAGGTGGTCATGGCCGGGTACTCCTTGTTGCTGATTCTTCAGTGATGTCGGGTTGTGGCTCGTCAGCGAACGGCAGCAGGCGCGCTTCGGCGAATTCCGGGCCGCGCTTGCCGTTGAACACCCATAGCGTCAGGCCGACGAAGGCCACGAACACCACGACCGTGCCCAGGCCGCGGATCATTCCAGTGCTCAGTTCAAACATTGCTCACCTCTTGCTCTTGATCGCAGTGCCGAGCACTTGCAGGTAGGCGACCAGCGCATCCATCTCGCTCTTGCCTTTGAGCGAAGCGACGGCGCCGGTAATGTCCTCGTCGGTGTACGGCACGCCGAGGGTACGCATGGCCTTGATCTTGGTTTCGGTATGACTGCTGTCGAGCTGATTGGCCACCAGCCACGGGTAGGCCGGCATCTTCGACTCGGGCACGACGTTGCGCGGGTTGTACAAGTGCGCGCGGTGCCAGTCATCCGAGTAGCGCGCGCCGACACGGGCCAGGTCCGGGCCGGTGCGTTTCGAGCCCCACAGGAACGGGTGATCCCAGACGCTTTCGCCGGCCACCGAATAGTGGCCGTAGCGTTCGGTCTCGGCGCGGAACGGGCGGATCATCTGCGAGTGACAGCCGACGCAGCCTTCGCGGATATAGATGTCGCGACCTTCCAGTTGCAGCGCGGTGTAGGGCTTCATGCCTTCCACCGGTTTGTTGGTCACGTCCTGGAAGAACAACGGGACGATCTGGGTCAGGCCACCGATGCTCACGGCCAGGATCATCAGCAGCAGTAACAGGCCGACGTTTTTCTCGATAGTTTCGTGTTTCATGGCGGACTCCTCAGGCCATCTGCGCGGCAGCGGCGACTTCGGCAGGCTGCGAGGCCCGCACGGTGCGCCAGGTGTTGTAGGCCATCAGGAACATGCCGCTGAGGAAGATCGCGCCACCCACCAGCCGCACGACGAAGCCAGGGTGGCTGGCCACCAGGGTTTCGACGAAGGAGTAAGTCAGCGTGCCGTCCTCGTTCACCGCACGCCACATCAGGCCCTGGGCGATGCCGTTGACCCACATCGAGGCGATGTACAGAACCGTGCCGATGGTGGCGAGCCAGAAGTGCGCGTTGATCAGGCCGATGCTGTGCATCTGCTCGCGTCCGAAGACTTTCGGGATCATGTGGTACAGCGCGCCAATGGAAATCATCGCCACCCAGCCCAGGGCGCCTGCGTGTACGTGGCCGATGGTCCAGTCGGTGTAGTGGGAGAGGGCGTTGACCGTCTTGATCGCCATCATCGGCCCTTCGAAGGTCGACATGCCGTAGAACGCCAGCGACACCACGAGGAAGCGCAGGATCGGGTCGCTGCGCAACTTATGCCAGGCGCCCGACAGGGTCATCATGCCGTTGATCATCCCGCCCCAGCTCGGTGCCAGCAGGATCAGCGACATCACCATGCCCAGCGACTGCGCCCAGTCCGGCAGCGCGGTGTAGTGCAAGTGGTGGGGACCTGCCCAGATGTACAGGGTGATCAGCGCCCAGAAGTGCACGATCGACAAGCGATAGGAATACACCGGGCGCTCGGCCYGTTTCGGCACGAAGTAGTACATCATCCCGAGGAAACCGGCGGTGAGGAAAAAGCCCACGGCGTTGTGCCCGTACCACCATTGCACCATCGCATCGGTGGCGCCGGAGTACAGCGAATAGGACTTGGTGAAGCTGACCGGCAATTCCATGTTGTTGACGATGTGCAGGATTGCCACGGTGATGATGAACGCACCGAAGAACCAGTTACCGACATAAATATGCTTGGTCTTGCGCTGCATGATCGTGCCGAAGAACACGATGGCGTAGGCGACCCAGACGATGGTGATCAGGATGTCGATCGGCCATTCCAGTTCCGCGTATTCCTTGGAGCTGGTGTAGCCCAGCGGCAGGCTGATGGCCGCGAGCAGAATCACAAGCTGCCAGCCCCAGAAGCAGAAGGCGGCGATTTTCGGTGCAAACAGCCGTGTCTGGCAGGTGCGTTGCACCGAGTACAACGAACTGGCGAACAGCGCGCAGCCGCCGAAGGCGAAGATCACCGCGTTGGTGTGCAGCGGGCGCAAGCGGCCGAAGCTGGTCCACGGCAAATTGAAGTTGAGTTCGGGCCAGACCAACTGGGCAGCGAGAAAAACCCCGAGCCCCATGCCGACGATGCCCCACACCACCGTCATAATGGCGAATTGGCGGACCACCTTGTAGTTGTAGGCGGTACTGATAGAAGTGTTCATGGTTCCCCATCCACGGTTCAGCCGAAGTGAGCGCGCAGCGCAAGGCAGTGCACCCTTCGGCCGGAGTTATAGGCAGACTGAAAGCGAGGCAAGCATGGACAAAGGGCACAAGGCCGGTATTGACGGGGATCAATGGGCGCAGTGCGTGCAGGATCATGGATGGTTGTGGAATGCCGCCGCTGGCAAGGCTGCGGCGACGCTGATCCTCGCCCATGGCGCTGGCGCACCGATGGACAGCGACTGGATGAGCGACATGGCTGCACGCCTCAAAGCTCAAGGCGTCAACGTGTTGCGCTTCGAATTTCCCTATATGGCGCAGCGGCGCATCGACGGCGGTAAACGCCCGCCGAACCCCGCGCCGAAACTGCTGGAATGCTGGCGCGAGGTGTATGCCCAGGTGCGACGCCATGTCACTGGGCCGCTGGCCATCGGCGGCAAGTCCATGGGCGGGCGCATGGCCAGCCTGCTGGCCGATGAGTTGGGGGCGGATGCCCTGGTGTGCCTGGGTTATCCATTCTATGCGGTGGGCAAGCCGGAGAAACCACGGGTCGAACATCTGGCCGGGTTGAAGACTCGGACCTTGATCGTCCAGGGCGAGCGCGATGCGTTGGGCAACCGGGAGGCGGTCGAGGGTTATGCGCTATCGCCGGGTATCGAAGTGTTCTGGCTGGTGGCGGGGGATCATGACTTGAAGCCGTTGAAGGCTTCGGGGTTTAGCCATGAGCAGCATTTGGCGGCTGCGGCGCAGAAAGTGGTCGCATTTCTTCAGTGAGATGAGTGGCGTCTGGGCCTGCCTCTTCGCGGGCAAGCCCGCTCCCACAGGGTTTTGTATTGTTCACAAAATTTGGACACGCCACAGATCACTGTGGGAGCGGGCTTGCCCGCGAAGGCGGCCTGTCAGGCAAAGCAATTCTCCCATCCCACATGGTCCGTTTGAGGGATGTCCCCTCTGTTCTCCATTGTTTGAATGCAAGGGTAGGGGCGCTACACCCGCCCCGTTGCACGCGCGCCCCGGCGGATGGGGTGAACAAAGGAGAACAATAAAAATGCTCAACCAAGACCTGATTCGCCAGCGTCTGAGCCAACGTGCCCGCGAGTTGGTGCCGATCCTGCGTGAACGCGCCCTGAATGCCGCGCAAGCCGGCCAGTTGCCTGAAGAAACCCTGAAGGATTTCCACGACGCCGGGTTCTTTCGCATCCTGCAACCGGCCCGTTGGGAAGGCTATGAGCTGGAGCCCAAGGATTTCTTCGACGTGCAGATGACCCTTGCCGAGGGCTGCATGTCTTCGGCCTGGGTACTTGGCGTGGTTGCGATCCACAACTGGCAACTGGCGCTGTTCGACGACCGCGCGGCCCAGGATGTCTGGGGAAGCGACTCCAGCGTGCTGATCTCCTCTTCCTATATGCCGGTGGGCAAGGTCGAGCGGGTTGATGGTGGCTTCAAGTTGAGCGGCCGCTGGGGCTTTTCTTCCGGCAGCAAGCATTGCGAATGGGCGTTCCTCGGTGCGCTGGTGCCGCCGGCAGAGGCGGGCGGGGCGCCGGATTACCGGACGTTCCTGGTGCCGCGCAGCGACTACCGGATTCTCGACAACTGGAACGTCATGGGCCTGGAAGCCACCGGCTCCCACGACATCCAGGTGGAAAACGCCTTCGTTCCCGAGTATCGCACCCATCGAGCGTTCGACGGTTTCATGCAGAACAGTCCGGGCAACGCGGTGAACACCGCACCGTTGTTCCGCCTGCCGTTCGGGCAGATTTTTGTGCGTGCCGTTTCGTCGTCCGCCATCGGTGCCCTGCAAGGCGCGGTGGATCTGTTTGCCGAGCACAACCGCGCCCGGGTCGGGGTCAATGACGGTCGCAAGATGGTCCAGGACCCGGCCGCGCAATCGGCGCTGGCCAACGCCATGGTCTGCGTCGACGAGTGCAAGACCGTGCTGCATCGCAACTTCGCCCTGATGCTGGAGCGCGCGCAGAAGGGCGAACCATTGAGCATGCCCGAGCGGGTGAAGATGCGTTATGACTCGGCGCTGGTGGCCGACAAGTGCGCCAAGGCAGCCGGCGAGCTGATGTTCAACAGCGGTGCTTCGACGATCTTCCGCAGCCATCCGATCAACCGTGCATTCCGCGACATCCACACCGGTCGCGCCCACGTCGCCAACAGCCCGGCCAAGTACGCCTGGAACCTGGGTGGCGTGAGCATGGGGCAGGACAGCAGCGACTTTTTCCTCTGACGCTTCCCTACAAATCGGCTAGTCCGTTTGCGTGATTCGAGCGCCCCGTCGATGCACGAGCATTGACGGTAAGGCGAAGGTCTACGGCGCCGACTGCGCATCCAAATAAGCACAAGGATCAACCATGAAATTTTCCCTGATTTACGAAGCCCAGACGGTGGACTCCAGCCGTGAAGGCGACCGCAAGATTTTCGAAGACACCGTCGAACAGGCCGTGCTGGCCGACAAGCTCGGCTTCGACACCTTCTGGTGCGTGGAACATACCGCGCTGAGCAACTACTCGCACATGTCCGCGCCGGAAACCATGTTGGCGTTCGTTGCCGGTAAAACCGAGCGAATCGGCATCGGTCACGGCGTGGTCTGCCTGCCGCCGGCAATGAACCACCCGGTGAAGGTCGCCGAGCGCATCGCCACCCTCGACCTGCTGTCGAAGGGCCGTGTGCACTTCGGCGTGGGCAAGGGCGGCACCCAGCAGGAAGCAGGCACCTTCGGCTACGACCTGGCGACCTTGCAGCCGCAGATCGACGAGATGATGTACCTGATCCCGAAAATGTTCGTGCAGGACGAGATCGAGCACAACGGCGACTTCGTGCAGATCCCCAAGCGCCCGATTCATCCAAAGCCTTACCAGGATCCGCACCCGCCGATGTACCTGGCGTGCACCAACACCGAGTCGCTGAAAAACGCTGGCGGCCGTGGCATGGGTGCACTGGTGCTGGGCTTCGGTGGCCCGGAAGAGATCGCCAAGAAGGTCGAGGTGTATCACACGGCCTACGACAATCGGGATGAGAAGAAGCAGGTCGGTTTCCGCCCTAACCGCCACATCGCCGCGCTGTGCCCGGCCATTGTGCTGGATGACAACGAAGAAGCGCGCCGCATCGGTATCCGTGGACAACGCTACTTCATGGAGTCCCTGGGCTACTGGTACGGCGGTGGTGAGCGTCCGGACCCGGAGAAGTGGAAAGACGACACCTTCGTCGACGGCAACGGCCAGAGCGTTATCAAGTCGCGCTTCGCCTCCGAAGAAGTCAGCGTCGACTTCTCCGACCCGACCATGGCCATGATGAACCCGAACCACGCCTACGGCACCGTCGAGGATTGCATAGGCTACGTGCAACGCCTGATCGATGCCGGCGCCGACGAAATCCTGTTCATCTGCCAGATGGGCACCGTGCCGCAATGGGCACAGCTGGAGACCCTGAAGAATATTGGCGAGAAGGTGATTCCGCATTTCCGCAAGGGTTGAACGTTGACGCTAAAGGCGTGAACACCGCATCCCCCCTGTGGGAGCGAGCTTGCTCGCGATAGCGGTCTTACATTCAGTATCGATGTTGACTGGTATGGCCCCATCGCGAGCAAGCTTGCTCCCACAGTTGATCGCATTTCAGGCCTGGCATGGACGTCAGGCCAACTTTCCAACGGGTCCCCAAGGCCCGTTTTTTTGTGCCTGCCGAATAAAGATTGAACACCGCATACCCCTTGTAGGAGCGAGCCTGCTCGCGATAAACCGGAGAACGCCGCGGGGTGTCAGGCTTTCTGCGTTATCGTTGACGACCATCGCGAGCAGGCTCGCTCCTACAGGTTATTGCGCTAGTTCGCGCCACCGATTTGGCCTTTGAATAGAGCCTGTTTAACGGCTGTCAGCGTTACTTGATGAAAGCTACAACGCCTTGCGTCGTTGCCTACAGGTACGCCAGAATCCGCCGGCTTGTGCGCCTTGGACACCCTCGGTAACTTGATTCGCGTCACTGACTCCCAGTGATCGGGTTTAGTAGCCCGTGGCTTAATCCGAGACGTACGACGCATCAATCAGGTTATGTGCCTGTATTTTGATGGTGGCTGTACGTAGGGCGCCCTTGGGCGCGCCGGCTTCTTGGATTCCCCGGTCTACTAACCTGCGTACAGCTGCCACCCCTTCTTTTAGTAGAGAAGTGGTTTCCAGCCCACATCAGGAATCCACACTATGTTCAAGGTCACACCCAATCCGCCGGACACCGATCCAGCATCCCCATACGAACCCGATTCAAAAAAACTCAACGAGGCCGCCGAGCGTGCCCTCGCTTACCACTTCCCCTCGACAGCCGACATCAAAGCCACTCCTCGAACAATCAGCACACTGTTTACCGTCGACCCTGAGGCCACGACCGAAACCCTGGTGGTTTATCTGGTCGAGACGCTGGCCTCGGTCGATGTGATGGTGCATTACCTGGTCGACCATCTGGAAGGTTCGTCACGCAACGTCCTGCTAGGCATTTCAAACAGCGTGATGCTGGCGGAGATCACCGCAAACCGCGTGCTGGATCAAATCGAACCACCTGCATAAACCCGCAACACCACATCCCCCTGTAGGAGTGAGCCTGCTCGCGATAGCGGTCAGCGGTC
>NZ_JBFUHY010000056.1:0-32083 GCF_056402155.1 Pseudomonas sp. P4_C1 | reverse complement strand
GCTTGCTCGCGATAGCGGACTGACATTCAACATCGAGGTTGAATGTGATGACCTCATCGCGAGCAAGCTCGCTCCCACAGGATTCTCGGGGTGAGAGGAAAAATTGTGTACCGATCATATTCACGCTGGATTCCCAGAGCCGCATCCTTGCTGCTCTGTCTCGTATTCTGGCAACTCGCCGCCAGCCACCACTGGAACCTCGGTCTGGTGACCTTCGCCAACGTCCCGACACCTCTGGCGGTCATTGAAGCCGCCCTAGGCCTCGGCGACTCCGGCAAGCTCGCGCAGCACCTGGGCAGCAGCCTCGGCCGGGTGTTCGCCGGTTACCTCGCGGCGCTGATCATCGGCGTGGCCCTGGGCCTGGCCATCGGCCGCTCGAAATGGGCCGAAGATCTGTTGCTGCCACCCCTGGAAGTGCTGCGCCCGATCCCGGCCGTGGCTTGGATTCCCCTGGCGATCCTGATGTTTCCCTCCTCGGAACTGTCGATGGTGTTCATCACCTTCACCGGCGCACTGTTCCCGATCCTGCTCAACACCGTGCACGGTGTCGAAGGCGTCGACCCACGGCTGATCGCCTCGGCGAAAAGCCTGGGGGCAGGGCGCCGGGCCATCCTGCTGGAGGTCGTTCTTCCGGGGGCTGCGCCCAGCATCATCACCGGCCTGGCCATCGGCATGGGCACCTCGTGGTTCTGCCTGGTGACGGCGGAAATGATCTCCGGCCAATTCGGCATCGGCTATTACACCTGGGAGTCCTACACCATCCAGAACTACGCCGACATCGTGGTCGGCATGTTGTTGATCGGCGTGCTCGGCATGGGCAGCAGCCTGTTGATCAAGCGTCTGGGCGGGCTGTTCACGCCCTGGCATCGACCGCGAGGAAAAGCCTGATGAGCGTTTTTCAACACCTGCAAGGGCGTATCGATATTCGCGGGCTGTCAATCAGCCTGGGCGAGGGGCTCGAGGCTTTCGAAGCAGTGCAGGGCCTCGATTGCCAGATCGAGCCTGGGCAGTTCGTGTGCATTCTCGGGCCGTCCGGTTGCGGCAAATCGACCTTGCTCGGTGCCCTGGCCGGCCACCTGCAACCGCGCACCGGTACGCTGGATGTCGATGGCGCAGCGGTGTCGGGCCCATCGCCTCAGCGCGGCATGGTGTTCCAGCAGCACACCCTGTTTCCGTGGCGCACGGTGCGCGACAACGTGGCGTTCGGCTTGAAAATGCAAGGCATCGACAAGGCCGAACGGCACAAGGCGGCGGATGAAATCCTCGCCCTGGTGGGCCTCGAAGGTTTTGCCGAGCGCTGGCCCGATCAACTCTCCGGCGGCATGCAGCAACGGGTGGAAATTGCCCGGGTGCTGGTCAACCGTCCGCGCCTGTTGCTGATGGACGAACCCTTCGGTGCCCTCGATGCCCTGACCCGGTTGAACATGCAGGAACTGCTGCTGGACATCTGGACGCGCATCCGCACCACCGTGGTGTTTGTCACCCATGACATAGACGAAGCGCTGTTCCTCGCCGATCGCCTGCTGGTCATGAGTTCGCGCCCCGGCCGAATCATCGAAGACCTGCGCCTGGACTTCCCCAGGCCGCGCAGCACCGAGCTGGTAACCCGCCTTGAATTCTCGCACCTCAAGCGTCATTGCCTCGAACTCCTGCGGCACGAAGACGGCCGGCAACTGCCGCGCCTGAACCCGCTCGGACTTCCCCCTGAAAACAAACTGCCGCGATTTGCCCTATGACCTCACTATTCGATGTAACCGATAACGACGACATTCTTGCCCTGCAACCACGCCTGACCGATGACGACCCCGGTGTACGCCGGATCGCGCTGATCGAACTGGCCGATCTCGAGGAACCGGACGGCCTGCAGTGGTTGATCAATCGACTGGCCGAAGACCCAATTGCAGACGTACGCGCCGAAGCCGCGCGGTTGCTGGAAGCCTGGGAGGACGAGCCGGTGGTCGAAGCGTTGTGCCAGGCCCTGACGGATCCATCCCCGGCGGTGCAGGTGGCCGCTGCGCAAAGCCTCAGCCTGCTCAAGAGTGAAGCGGCGGGCCGGGTCATTCTGCCGTGGACCGGGCACGCCGACAGCGGCGTACGCATCGCCGCGTTCAGGGCGTTGCGCGAGTTGCGTTGCCCTGATGCCGCCGATGCGGCGGCCCGGGCACTGATTGATGAAAGCGCCAGCGTGCGCCGCGAGGCGGTGGGCGTGCTCGGCTGGCTCAAGCAACTCGATGCCTTGCCGGCACTGGCGCGACTGGCCAGCGCTGACCCGGACACCGAGGTGCGGCGTGCCGCCACCGGGGCCTTGGGCCTGGCGTCTGACGCGCAGGTGCTGCCGGCCCTGAGCCAGGCCTTGCGCGACGCTGCCTGGCAAGTCCGCGAAGAAGCCGCCACCACCCTGGGCAAGGTCGGCCACCCCGACGCCGGCCCGGCCCTGATCGATGCCCTGGGCGACGATTACTGGCAAGTGCGCCTGCGCGCCACCCGCAGCCTCGGTCGCTTGCGTTTTGTACCGTCGCTCGAAGCGCTAATCGACACCCTCGGCCACCGCATCAGCAACCTGCGCAAGGAAGCCGCCTTGGCCCTCGGCGAATTGAACGACCCACGGGCCATTGCGCCATTGCAGGCCGCACAAGACGACGGCGACCCTGAAGTGCGCAAGGCCGTGCGCATCGCCTTGAGTCAACTGCAATGAGCCCGCTGGCGATTGGCAATTCCCGCAGCAAACAGCAGTTGCGACTGAACTGGCCGGATGGTCGCGAGCAGGTGTTCGAACACGCCGAATTGCGTCGGCAGTGCCCGTGCTCGCAGTGCCGGGCGTTTCGGTTGCGGGGGATGGCGCCGATGGTGGATGCGCGGGTTCAGGTGATCGAATTGCACTCGCAGGGGTATGGTTTGCAACTGGTCTTCAGCGATGGGCATGAGCGGGGGATTTATCCGTGGGCTTATCTGGCTGGACTTACCGACTGAATCGAACTCCATTCCTCATTGGGAGCTGTCGCGGTCTGAGGCAGCTCCCCCGTGTGCGCTTCCCGTTGCTTATGTTGCGAATACAGGCTCAGTAACGGCTCGGATAAATGCATCGTCCACAGTCTTTACGCCATACCGATGCATGAACTCACTACCATTGGCAAAGCGATTGAAGCGTTGCTGGCTAATCATGTAAAAATAATCACAATGGTTAATTACCTCATCAACATTATGCGAGGAAACCAGAATAGCGGTGCCCTCCCTGGCGGCGCCGTGAAGGCATTGCCAAATATAGCTACGAAACTCTGGATCTACACCGGCAGTAGGTTCGTCGAGAATCACAAAGTCTGCAGAAATTGAAAGAAGAGAGAGAGTAAAGAACCAGCGTGTCTCTCCGTAGCTGCATAGTGATGATTTTTTGTTCCATATGTCTTGGTATCGATCAACTATCGCAGGGCTCCACGCGCTTAGTTTTTTCAGGGTTTTATCTTGCGTCATGGGTTCGCTTGATGACAGCGCGGTCACCATTTTAAAAATGTCACGCATGCGCAGCGGTGGGGGAGTGGAGATGATTTGAGAAAGGTATAAAAAGTGACTGAAGCCGTTTTTTATGAAGCCGGACTTTGCTTTTTTAAGGTCACAGACGATATCGAAAAAAGTTGTTTTTCCAGATCCATTGGGCCCCAGAATGCCGACAATGTCACCTTGAGCAACCTCAAGAGATGCCTGGGCCAAGAGGGGCTTGTCTGTATAGGAAAAGTCAATGCTCTGCGCCGTGAATTTTTTCATCAGTATCGGCTCCATACGGGATTGATTCTTAAGTGCTTGAACGTTCTGTGCAGTACTGAAATAAATAAAAGAATTATTGCTGTCGTGATGAGTTTGTTGGATTCAAGGCCTTGTTCCATTATCTGGCTTGCAAGTGTCAGTGGATTTGCGAGGTTCAAAGTGTCGGTGATGGGGTTTGATCTGCTGGCACTCATTACACCGAGAATCAGCATGCAGAACGAAAAAATGGAAAGCAAAGTGTTCGAGTTCTGAAAGTTGATCGGTAATAATGAGAATACAGCCCCGATCGCGCAAAACATGATAAAGCAGATGTAAAAGCGTGGTGTGATATTCAGTAGTTCATTGAGGTCGTAGTTTCCGAATGGTAATTTGGTCGTTAAGTAAAAGGTTGCGCAATAAGATATCGATATTAGCGAGTAGGCAATGAAGTGCGATAAAAGAAAAATCAGTTTCGATTCCTTGGAGTAAATAAATGATCGGGTGAATCCGCTTTCCCTTCTTCCGATTATGTAAAAGGCGAATCCGAATAATGCGACACTTGAAGAGATGTAGGCATAAAACCATGCTGAAATCGTAATATAATTGCTGGAAAAACAGTTCGGGTCCTGTCTGGTTGTCGCAAAAAAATAGAACATCGCGCAAGGTGATATCATGATCCAAAAAAAGGCGATGGGTTCTTTTAATTGTTCTTTTATGAATATGGACGCTAGGGAAAAAGCTCTGGGCAAAATATTTTTAGTCATTGAGTGGCACTTTTTCAGATTTGTTATTTTCACTTTGCTTTTGTTTATGGGGGCACTTGGCATTAAGTGCTGCTGCAAGGATTAGTTGATTTTACTGTTGAATGCAAGCGAGAGAATTCTGTGCTGTAGGGGGATTCCTGCATGTTTTTAAGAAGCGTCCTGCATGATGTTAGGAACCTTAGTGGCTGGGTTTTGTTTTGGTGTGGATAGTTTCTAGCGTGGAGCTGTGAAATTCCTTTTTGAAACTGTGTTTTAGTTTTCGGCAAGCAGAAATGATCTTGCTGTGTCGAGTAGAATATTTCTGTAGGAGTAAATGTGCGTTTTGTACTTTTTTTATGGATTTTTATTTTCTAGAGATGCTAATTTTTTAGAAAGGCGACGAACGGTAGGCCTTATTTTTTTGATCGTCCGTTTTGTTCGAGTAAGGAGTGCTTGGTTTACGTCTGCGGGCTATCGAGTTGCACACCAGGAGGATGGCCTGCTCTGGCACAACTCACCCTGTAGGAGCGAGCCTGCTCGCGATAGCGGACTGACATTCAATATCGATGTTGACTGTGCTGGCCTTATCGCGAGCAGTCGAGCGTCGACCGGCTGCTCCTACACGGTCCTTGCCAGGAAAAAGCCAAAAGAGTACAAATGTACTCCATGACGACTCTGACTCCCCGCCGTACCGCCATCCTGACCTTTATCCGCGATCGCATCGCCGAGCACGGTCAGCCTCCGAGCCTCGCCGAGATCAGCGAGGCGTTCGGTTTCGCCTCCCGCAGCGTGGCGCGCAAGCATGTGCTGGCGCTGACCGAAGCCGGGTTTATCGAGGTCAACCCGAATCAGGCCCGGGGCATTCGCTTGCTCGGGCAGCTGCCGCGTCCCGAGTTGCTGGACATCCCGGTGCTCGGTCGGGTCGCGGCCGGTGCGCCGATTGGTGTCGATGCGCAAATCCATAGCCGCTTGCTGCTCGATCCGTCGATCTTCTCGCGGGTGCCGGACTACATGTTGCGGGTGCGCGGTGATTCGATGATCGAGGACGGCATTCTCGACGGCGACCTGGTTGGTGTGCACCGCAGCCCCGAGGCCGTTAATGGCCAGATCGTCGTGGCGCGGCTCGACGGCGAAGTCACCATCAAGCGCTTCGAACGGGTCGGCGATGTGGTTCGCTTGCTGCCACGCAACCCGGCCTACCAGCCGATCATTGTCGAGGCCGACCGGGACCTGGCCATCGAGGGTGTGTTCTGTGGCCTGGTGAGGCAAGGCTGATGGGTGCCGTCGTTGCGCTGGATACGCTGTTCAATGGCGGCCAGGTCTGGAAGGGCCGGCCTGCGCCACCGGCTGCCAGCCCGCAACCCACCGGGCATGCCGCGCTGGACGCCGCATTGCCCAGCGGTGGCTGGCCGGAGGCGGCGCTGACGGAGATCCTGTTGGCCGGGCAGGGCGTGGGCGAGCTGCAACTGGTGTGGCCGACGCTGGCACGGCTGTCGGCGGCGGGCGAGCGCATCGTGCTGGTGGCGCCGCCTTGTGTGCCGTACCCCCAGGCGTGGCAGGGCGCCGGGGTCGATCTGCGTCAGTTGTCGATCATCCAGGCCAGCGAGCGCGATGCGCTGTGGGCCGCGGAACAATGTCTGCGCTCGGGCAGTTGCGGCGCGGTGCTGTGCTGGCCGCACAAGGCTGATGACCGCGCCTTGCGCCGCTTGCAGGTGGCGGCGGAAACCGGCCAGACCCTGGCCTTCGCCTATCGTCCCCTCGGTGAAGCGATCAACCCTTCGCCGGCGGCCTTGCGCATTGCCATCGATGCCCGACCGGCACAACTGCGCGTGCTCAAGTGCCGCGGCGGCCTGGCCCGTTCGGCGCCGATTGCCTTCGCCGTGGGGCATTGAGGTTGCCATGCGCTGGGTCTGCATTGTTTTCCCGCAATTGGCGCTGGACGCGGTACTGCGTCAGCGCGCCGATCCCGATGAACCCCTGGCGTTGCTGACTGGCCCGGCCCAGCGCCGGGTGCTGCAGGCCGTCAACGGTGCGGCGCGGGCGCTGGGTTTGCGTCCCGGCCAGTCCATGGGCGCGGCACAGGCCTTGAGCAAAGGCTTTGTCACGGCTGAATACGACGCCGCTGAAATCGAACACTGGCAGCAGTTTCTCGCCGCCTGGGCCTATCGCTTCAGTTCCCAGGTCAGCGTGCATTACCCCCGGGCCGTGGTGTTCGAGATCGAATCCAGCCTCGGCCTGTTCGGCGCCTGGCCGCAATTCGAAGCGCTTCTGCGCCGTGAGCTCGGCGAACTGGGGTTTCGGCACCGCATCGTGGCCGCGCCCAACCCGGTGGCGGCGCGGGTGCTGGCCAACGCCTATGACGGTCTGGTGGTCCCGGACGATCAAGCCTTGCAGCATCACCTGGGGCAAATGCCCGTCGACCGGATCGGCCTCGAAGCCTCGGTCGCCACGGCCTTGTCGCGCATGGGCTTGCGCACCTTGAGCCAGGTGCAGGCGTTGCCCCGGCATAGCCTGGCCCGGCGTTTCGAGGCCCAGGTGCTCAAGCATCTGGATGCCCTGTTCGGTTCGCGGCGGCTGGCCCTGACGTTTTACCTGCCGCCGGACCGCTTCGATGTGCGTATCGAGCTCAATTTCGATGTGCAGTCCCATCAAGCCTTGCTGTTTCCGTTGCGCCGGTTGACCGGCGACCTGTCGGCGTTCCTCTGCGGTCGCGACAGCGGCGTACAGCGTTTCGACCTGCATCTGGAACACGCCGGGTTGCCGGACACACTCATCAAGGTTGGCCTGCTCAGCGCCGAGCGCGATCCGGCGATGCTCTTCGAGCTGGCCCGGGGGCGGCTGGAGCAAGTCCAGGTCGAGGCGCCGGTGCGCGGCTTTCGCCTGCGCGCCGAGGATTTGCCGACCTTCGTGCCCCAGCATCAGGAACTGTTCGACGACCGTCCGCAGCAGTCCTTGCCCTGGGAGCAACTGCGCGAACGCCTGCGTGCGCGGCTGGGGGATGACGCGGTGCATGGCCTGCGCTTCCAGGCCGACCACCGCCCCGAGTGTGCGTGGCAGGCCAGTGCCGACAGCCAGCCTTGCACGGTGCCGGCCGCGGTGAAACGGCCGGGATGGCTGCTGACTGAGCCGCTGGCCGTGCATCAGGGCTCGGCGCGCATCCTCATGGGGCCGGAGCGTATCGAGTCCGGCTGGTGGGACGGCGACGACGTGCGCCGTGACTATTACCTGATCGAAACCCGTGCCGGCCAACAGGGCTGGGCCTACCGGGCGGTCGGTGAGGACGGCCCGCTGTGGTTGCAGGGCTGGTTCGCATGAGCAGCGACTATGCCGAATTGCACTGCCTGTCGAACTTCAGCTTCCAGCGCGGTGCCTCCAGTGCCCTGGAGCTGTTCCAGCGCGCGAAAAAGCAGGGTTATCAAGCCCTGGCGATCACCGACGAATGCACCCTGGCGGGCATCGTTCGGGCCTGGCAAGCAGCGAAGTCCGTGGAGTTGCCGCTGATCGTCGGCAGTGAAATACGCATCGAGAACGGTCCGAAACTGGTGCTGCTGGTGGAGAGCCTCGAGGGCTATCAGGGGCTGTGCCGATTGATTACCCGCGCCCGGCGTCGCACGCAGAAAGGCCAGTATCAGGTGCTGCGCGAGGACTTCAGCGAACCCTTGCCGGGGCTGTTGGCGTTGTGGGTGCCGGACGCTGTCGATGCCTTTGCACAGGGCCACTGGCTCAGGCAGGTCTTCGCCGAGCGCCTGTGGCTGGCCGTGCAGTTGCATCGCGGTCAGGACGATGCCCGGCGCCTGGACGATCTGCTGACCCTGGCCAGGGAGTTGCGTATTCCTGCGGTCGCTTGCGGCGATGTGCACATGCACGTGCGCGGCCGGCGCGCCTTGCAGGACACCATGACCGCGATCCGCCATCACCTGCCGGTGGCCGATGCCGGGTTGCGCCTGCATCCCAACGGCGAACGCCATTTGCGCAGCCTCGACGTGCTGCAGGCACTTTATCCGCCAGCCTCGCTGGCAGAAACGCTGAACATCGCCCGGCGCTGCACCTTTGATCTGGGCCAGTTGCGTTACCAGTACCCCCGCAAACTGGTGCCGCAAGGGCACTCGGCCACCTCGTGGCTGCGTCATTTGACCGAGGAGGGCATCGAGTGGCGCTGGCCAAAAGGGCCGAAAAGCGAAGTGCTGGTGCAGATCGACAAGGAGCTGCAACTGATCGCGGAGCTGGGCTATGAAAGCTATTTTCTGACGGTCCACGACATCGTCCGCTTCGCCCGCCAGCAACAGATTCTTTGTCAGGGTCGTGGTTCTGCCGCCAACTCGGCGGTGTGTTTTGCCCTGGGCATCACTGAAATCGATCCGGATCGCACCACGTTGCTGTTCGAGCGCTTTCTGTCCAAAGAACGCAACGAGCCGCCGGRCATCGACGTCGATTTCGAGCATGAACGCCGCGAAGAAGTCTTGCAGTACGTGTTCCAGCGTTATGGCCGGGCCCGCGCCGCGCTGACGGCGGTAGTCAGCACTTACCATGCGGCCGGCGCGGTGCGTGATGTGGCCAAGGCCTTGGGCTTGCCGCCGGACCAGATCAACGCCCTGGCCGATTGCTGCGGTCACTGGAGCGATGAGACACCACCCGTGGAGCGTCTGCGCGAGGGCGGGTTCGACCCCGAGAGCCCGATGCTGCACCGGGTGCTGAGCCTGACAGGGCAATTGATCGGCTTCCCCCGGCATTTGTCCCAGCACCCTGGCGGTTTCGTGATTTCCGAGCAGCCGCTGGACAGTCTGGTGCCGGTGGAAAATGCCGCCATGACCGAGCGCACCATCATCCAGTGGGACAAGGATGACCTCGATGCGGTCGGTTTGCTCAAGGTCGATATCCTGGCGCTGGGCATGCTCAGTGCGATTCGCCGATGTTTCGATCTGCTGCGCCGGCACCGGGGCCTGGACTTGAGTCTGGCGACCATCCCGTCCGAAGATGCGGCCACCTACGAAATGATCGGTCGGGCCGACACCATCGGCGTGTTCCAGATCGAGTCCCGGGCGCAGATGTCGATGCTGCCCAGGCTCAGGCCGAAGACGTTTTACGATCTGGTGATCGAGGTCGCCATCGTTCGGCCGGGGCCGATCCAGGGCGGCATGGTGCATCCGTACCTGCGGCGACGGAACAAGGAAGAACCGGAGGCCTATCCGTCGCCGGAACTGGAAGTGGTGCTCAAGCGCACCCTCGGTGTGCCGCTGTTTCAGGAACAGGTCATGCAGATCGCCATCGTCGCCGCCGACTACAGCCCCGGCGAGGCCGACCAGCTACGTCGCTCCATGGCCGCGTGGAAACGCCACGGCGGGCTCGAACCGCACAAGGAAAGGCTGGCCGCCGGGATGAAGAAAAACGGCTACACCGCCGAGTTCGCCGCGCAGATCTTCGAGCAGATCAAGGGCTTTGGCAGCTACGGTTTTCCCGAGTCCCACGCGGCCAGTTTTGCTTTACTGACTTACGCCAGTTGCTGGTTGAAATGCCACGAGCCGGCGGCCTTCGCCTGTGCGCTGATCAACAGCTGGCCAATGGGGTTCTACAGCCCGGACCAGATTCTGCAGGATGTTCGGCGTCATCATTTGCAGGTTCGTCCGGTGGACGTGCGCGCCAGCGATTGGGATTGCAGCCTGGAACCGATCAGCGCTGCGCAACCGGCGATTCGCCTGGGCCTGCGCATGATCAAGGGCTTTCGCGAGGACGATGCCCGACGCATCGAGGCGGCCCGCTCCAAAGGCGCGTTTGCCGACATCGCCGACCTGGGCGAACGGGCGCGACTCGATGCCCGCGCCCAGGAGCAACTGGCCGATGCCGGTGCGCTGCGCGGGCTGGCCGGTGACCGGCATCGGGCGCGCTGGGAAGTGGCCGGGGTACAAAAGCAGCTGGGTTTGTTTGCCGGCCTGCCGAGCCAGGAGGAGGACGTGGTGACGTTGCCCAAGCCCACCGTGGGCGAGGACCTGCAAGCCGATTACGCCAGTGTCGGCACCACCCTGGGGCCGCATCCGTTGGCCCTGTTACGCGCTGAGTTGAAGGCGCGGCGCTGCCGCAGTTCGAAGGAGTTGCTGGACGTCGAGCACGGTCGGCCAGTCAGCGTTGCCGGGCTGGTCACCGGCCGACAACGCCCGGCCACCGCCAGCGGCGTGACGTTCGTCACCCTTGAAGATGAGTTCGGCAACGTCAATGTGGTGGTCTGGCGTGACCTGGCCGAGCGGCAGCGCCAGGTGTTGGTCGGCTCGCAATTGCTCAAGGTCGATGGGCGTTGGGAGAAAGAGGGCGAGGTGCGGCATCTGATTGCCGGGCGGTTGAGTGATCTGAGTGCGTTGCTGGATGGGATCAGCGTGCGCAGCCGGGATTTTCACTGACACATACATTCCCCCTGTAGGAGCGAGCTTGCTCGCGATGGACTTGAGAGCGCCGCGTTCAATCAGAAAGCCCGCGTTATCGTTATCCACCATCGCGAGCAGGCTCGCTCCTACAGGGTTGTGTCATTGCGTGCTACTTGGCCAGCGGCCAAAACCGCTCCCCACCCCCCGGCGCATCCGTCCAGGCCTGCAACGACCGCGTCGGCAAGTCGAAGTAATCCCGCGTGCGCGCATAGCCATGCCCGCCCATGCGTCCGATCGCATCCAGCCCCAGTTGATCGATGTACAGGGTTTTCGGGTCGATCAGTTCGTCACGCACATGGGCCATCAGCACTTCACCAAAAATGATCTCCCGGGATTGGCCGATGGACAGCGCCATCATCCGTCGGCACTCCAGCGCCACCGGGGCTTCGCCGATGCGCGGGCATTTGACCGTGGTGCCGGGGATGGCAGTGAGGCCGGCAGCGGTCAATTCGTCGAAGCCGGGGGCGAAGGGCACGGCGCAGACGTTCATGGCTTCCACCAGGGCATCGCTGACGATGTTCACGGTGAATTCCTGGTTGAGCTGAATGTTGCGGGTGGTGTCCTTGGGGCTTTGGTCGCCGTAGTTTTCCACGCCCAGGGCGAGGATGGGCGGATCGGCCGACAGCGCATTGAAAAAGCTGAACGGCGCCGCATTGATCCGGCCTTCGCCGTCGACGGTGGTGACCAGGGCGATCGGCCGCGGCACGACGCTGCCGATCAGAATTTTGTATTTGTCCCGCGGGCTCAATTGGCTGAAGTCGAAGCTTTGCATGGGCAGAAATCTCTAGAGAAGTGGATCAATCGCGCTCAGTGGCGAATGTGCGCTGTAGTTGTCGGCGAACGGGATGGCTGGCTGGAACAGGCTTTTCCAGTCCGGCTGGCCAAAGGCCCGGTCGCTGTGGCTGCGCATCAGTTTTTCGAATTGGCGTTGGGCCTGGCGTTGCAGGGCGGGGAAGTCGATGCCCTCGACCTGGCCGTCGTGCATCACGCAGCGGCCGTCGATATAGCTGGCGATGCAGTCGTCGCCACGTCCGGCCAGCACAAGGTTTTTCAGCGGATCGAATAGTGGCCCCAAGTGCATGCCGCGCAGGTTGAACACGGTGATGTCGGCCTTGCACCCCGGCGCCAGCCGACCGAGATCGTCGCGGCCCAACGCCTTGGCGCCGCCGAGGGTCGCGGCGTTGTACAGGTCCAGCGTGCTGGTCAGGTCGTTACCGCCCTCCATAAGGCGGGCGATGTTCAAGCCCTGGCGCATGTTGTCCAGCAAGTCCGCCGGCCAGGTGTCGGTGCCCAGGGCGAAGTTGATGCCCTTGGCCCGATAGCGGCCAAACGAATTCAGTGCCTCGCCGTCCCGGGCAAACACCACCGGGCAATGCACCAGGCTCGCGCCGCCATCGATCACCCGTTGCAGGTCGTCATCGCCTCGGGTGTAGATACCGTGGGGCAGCAGGCTGCGCGGGTTCAACAGCCCAAGCTGCTGCAACCAGCCCAGTGGCGAGGTGCCGCGCAGTTGCTCGACCATTGCCACTTCACCGAGGCCCTGGCAGCAGTGCAAGCGCATCGGTGCGTTCAGCTCCCGACTCAGCGCAGCGGTGCGCTGCAGCAGCGCCGGCGTGCAGGTCTGGATACGATCGGGCAGCAGCGCGCCGCGAGTCAGGCCGTTGTGCGCGCCATCGAAATCCTGGAAAAACCGTTCGGCGGCATCGAGGCCGGCCATGCCCCGGACTTCGTCCCAGTGGTGCGCCAGGGCTCCATCGGTGCGCCAGTAACTCATGCCACTCATGTAGCAGGGACCGAGGTAAGTACGCAGCCCCAACTCGGCCGTCACTGCGGCCACCGCCGCAAGCTCGTCATAGGTCTCGGCCCACTCGCGGTAATACATCGAGGTGATCGGCATGGCCGTGGTGATGCCGTTGCGGATCAGTTGCGTGAAGGCGTAGCGGTATTTGAAGACTTCTTCTTCGGGGCTGTAACTTTCCCGCGATCCACGCGCCAGATACTCCGCCGACCACATCCGGCCCATGGCGCGCTCGTCGCCGTTGTCCAGGGTCAACACGGTGGAGTCGAGATCGCCGAGGGCATCCAGATCGATGAAGCCGGGGCCGATCAGCGCATTACCGTAATCAACCCACTGATCTACCGGCCCCGGATAACCGCGCCCGACAAACTCGATGCGTGAGCCTGCGAACACCACTTCGCCGTCGCGCCAAAGCACATGCTGCGTGCCGTCGAAGCCGACCACGCAACTGGCCCGCAAACCGATGCGCTTCACAGACGGCTGTCCAGCAAACGGCCGCCTGCAGCAATCAATCGACCCGCACGATAGACCTGACGCAATGGCCGCGAAACCACGGCTTCGCCCAGCGTTTGCACCGGCATCAGCAGGAAGTCCGCCAGTTGGCCGATTTCCAGGCGGTTGGCTTCGCACCCCAGCGCCTGGGCGCCGTTGACGGTTGCCGCCGCGAACGCCGCCGCCAGTTCTTCGTCCTTGCTCAGGTCGAAACGAAACGCCAGCAGCATTGCACGCTCGAGCATGTCGCCGTTGCCCATGGGCGACCAGGCATCACGAATGCCGTCCGAGCCCAGGCACAGATTCACCCCGGTTTCGCGCAAGGCCAGGAACGGTGGCACCGCACAATCGGCCGGGGCCGAACTCATCAGCGAAATACCCAGCGTCGCCAGGCGCTCGGCCATCGGTTTGACCTGGCTCCACGGCAACATCCCCAGGCAATACGCGTGGCTGATCATCACCCGGCCCTGGCGGCCGTAGCGCTCTGTGTAGTCGGCGATCAGGGCGATCTGCCACAGGCCCAGCTCACCCTTGTCGTGCAGGTGAATGTCGACGCCACGGTCGAACTCGCTGGCCAGTTTGAACACGAAATCCAGTTGCGCGACAGGGTCGTTGTCGATGCCGCACGGGTCCAGGCCGCCGACGTTCTCCACGCCCAGGGCCATGGCTTCGCGCATCAGTTCGGCGGTGCCGGGGCGACTGATCAGGCCGGTCTGCGGGAACACCACCAGTTGCAGGTCGATCAGGTCGCGGTAGTTTTCGCGCAGTTGCTGCATGGCCTCGACATGGCGCAGGCCGAATTCCGGGTCGATGTCGACGTGGCAACGCATGGTCAGCGAGCCACGGGCGATGCAGTTTTCCAGCAGGGCACCGGCTCGTTGCGCAATCGGTGTTGTGACTTCGCGCAGGATGCGCCGTTCGTTGGTGATGTAGTCCTTGAGGGTCGGGCCAGCGCTGTTGGGGCGCCAGGGTTGGCCCCAGAGGGTCTTGTCCAGGTGCACGTGGCTTTCCACCAGGGCGGGGGTGAGCAGTTGGTTCTGGCCGTCGATGTCGGTGACCAGCAGCTCGGTGGTCGAGGCCGGGCGGCGTTGGCTGAAGCGACCGTTTTCGATCAGCAGGTCTTCGGCGGGGGCGCCGTAGGGGCGCACATTGCGCAGCCAGCGGGGTTGGGTCATACAAACCTCAAATTCAGTGTTGTGTGAGAGGGCCTCATCGCGAGCAGGCTCGCTCCTACAGTGGATCTTCGGCGGTCACAAAATCCCTGTAGGAGCGAGCCTGCTCGCGATGGCCGCGACTCGGTTTCAAGTCAGGCAATCAACCCTTGAGCTTGGCCCAAATGCGGTCCTGCAGTTCCCGCGCCTTGTTGCTGCATTCCTTTTCCGGGCGCAGGCGCGAGGCGAATTCGTCGGGCATGTTGATGGCGTCCATGACCCGCCACTTGGCGTCGATCAGCTTGTCGCTCTGGATGCCATTGGCGTAGGCGATGGCGTTGGACACGGCGGCGGCGTTTTCCGGTTTCATCATCCAGTCGATGAAGATTTTCGCGTTGCCGGGGTGTGGCGCGCTTTTCGGTACCGCGAAGTTGTCCTGGAACATCGCCAGGCCTTCCTTCGGATACACATACTTGATGGTGCTCTTCTGCAAGGTGGCCCGCGCTGTAGAACCGTTCCAGTTCTGCATCATGATCACTTCACCGGAGGCCATGCGGTCGACGGTGTTGTCCGAGCTATACATCTTCAGGAAGGGTTTCTGTTTTTGCAGCAGTTCGAGGATGCGCTTGGCGTCCTGGGGGTTCTCGCTGCATTCGTCGACATTCAGGTAGTGGCTGGCGGCGTTGATCACGCTGCTGGAGGTGTCGAGGGCCGCGAGCTGGCCTTGCAATTCCTTGCGCGGTTCGAAGAACTCTTTCCACGAGTCGTCGAGCTTGCCGCCGGGCACCCGGGCGCTGTCATAGGAAAACCCGGTGGTGCCCCACAGGTACGGCGCCGAGAACTTGCGCCCCGGGTCGAAGCTCGGGTCGCGGAACGCCGGTTTTACGTACTGGAAGTTGGGCAGGGCCGAGGCGTTGATTTCCAGCAACAGGTCCTGGTTGATCAAGGTGCGCATGATCGATTGCGACGGCACGATCACGTCATAGGCCGCGCCACCGGCCTGCAACTTGGCCAGCAGGGTTTCGTTGCTGTCGTAGCCGTCCATGGTGACCTTGATCCCGGTCTCCTTTTCGAACTTGGCCAGCAACTCGACCGGGTAGTAGTCGGTCCAGTTGTAGAAGAACAGTTCCTTGGGCTCGGCGGCCTGGGCGGTGAAAACGGTGAAGCAACTGAGGGCCAGACCGGCGACGCCGTAACGCATGCTTTTCAGGATCATTGTTAACGCTCCAGGCTTATTGTTGTTTGCCGCGCTGTCCCAGCCAGAAGGCCAGCACCACCAGCACGATGGATATCACCAGCATCAGGGTCGAGATCGCGTTGATCTCCGGCGTCACGCCGGCCTTGATGGCCGAGAAGATGTACACCGGCAAGGTGGTCGAACCGGGACCTGCGACGAAGAAAGTCATGATGAAATCGTCGAGGCTGACCACGAACGCCAGCACCGAACCGGACAGCACCGCCGGCCACAGCAGCGGCAAGGTCACCCGACGAAACACCTGCCAGGGGTTGGCGTACAGGTCGTTCGCCGCTTCCAGCAGGCTCTTGTCCAGGTCGTTGAGCCGCGCACGGATTGGCAGGTAAGCGAAGGGAATGCAGAAGCCGATGTGGGCGACGATCACCGTCAGCAAACCGAGCTTGATCCCCAGCGCCATGAACAGCAGCAGGGTGGCGACGGCGGTGACGATCTCCGGCAGGATCAGTGGCAGGTTGATTCCGCCCTCGACCATTTTCTGCCCGTAGAACGGCCGATAAGTTGCCAATGCCGCGAGCAATGCAATGGCTGTGGCACAGACCGTGGCGATGCTGGCGACGATGATCGAGTTCAGCGCCGCGGTCTGGATCGACGGGTTGGCCAGGATCCGTCCGTACCAGGCGAACGAGAACTCGGTCCACACCGTCGCCGAGCGGTTGGCGTTGAAGCTGTAGGCGATCAGCACGAAAATCGGCAGGTACAGATAGGCCAGCATCAACAGGCTGACTTCGCGGGTCAGGGGCAGTTTCTTCAGGTGCAGGGCGATCATGCTCGGGCTCCTGGGCGTTGGGTTTTGGCGGCATTGCGGCTATAGAGGGCGTAGAGCACCAGGGACAGCAACATGATCCCCAGCAACAGGAACGACAGCGAACTGCCCAGCGGCCAGTTGCGCGCGGTGCCGAATTGTTGCTGGATCAGGTTGCCGATCATCAGCGTCTTGCCGCCACCGAGGATTGCCGGGGTAATGAAGGCACCCAGGCTCGGTACGAACACCAGCAAGGCCCCGGCGATCACCCCCGGCATCGACAGCGGCAGGATGATCCGGCGCAACGCATGCCAGCGGTTGGCACCCAGGTCATAGGCTGCCTCCACCAGGCGCCAGTCGAGTTTTTCCAGGGTCGAGTAGATCGGCAGGATCATGAACGGCAGGAAGCTGTAGACCAGGCCGACGCTGACCGCGAAGTCGTTGTAGAGCAGGGTGATGCCCCCGGCTTGCGGCAACAGCGCGTTGAGGCTCTGGGCGACCCAGCCGTGTTCGCGCAGGATGATCAGCCACGCATAGTTGCGGATCAGCAGGTTGGTCCAGAACGGGATGGTGATCAGCAACACCATCAGGTTGCGTCGACGGGGCGTCAGGCTCGACATCCACAGTGCCACCGGGAAGCCGAACAGGAAACACAGGACCGTAGTGCCACCGGCCTGGAACACCGAGCGGATCAGTGCCTGGGCGTAGACCCAGTTCAGTTCCAGTTCACCGTCGAAACCTTCCTGGAAAAACAGCTGAACGTAACTTTGCAATTGCCAGTTGGCCTGCCAGTCGACGCCACCATAGACGTTGCGTGGCAACAGGCTGATGTAGCCCATGATGCCCAGCGGAATGGCGATCAGGGCCAGCAGGGTCAGGACCACCGGGCTGAGCAGCAGCGCACGGTTGAGGGCTGGAGAAGTGCTGCTGACGCTCATCTCAGGCCTCCATCAACAGGCAGGCATGGGGCGGCAGGTTGACCGCGACGCGATCACCCACCACCCGGCCGTGGTTCAGGCCTTCGTTGTTCTCGCGCAGCATGACCTTGATGTCGTTGTTCAGGCGGCATTGGTAGAGCGTGGCCGTGCCGACATACAGCACGGCTTCGATCACGCCGCGCAGGTGATGGGGCTGCGTCGGCTCGACCAGTTGCGAACGTTCGGGGCGAAACGCCAGTTGCACCTTGCTACCGTCGAAGCCCTGGGCCGGGCAGGGGATTTCCACTGGCATGCCGTTGGGCACAAAAAGCTTTTCGTTCTGCTGGCCGCGTTTGAGGTGGCCGGGGAGGAAGTTGATGTCGCCGATGAATTGCGCGACGAACTGATGCTGCGGCCGTTCGTAGATCTCGTTGGGCGTGCCGATCTGCAGGATCTTGCCGGCGGACATCACGGCGATGCGATCGGACAGGGTCAGCGCTTCTTCCTGATCGTGGGTGACGAAAATGAAGGTGATCCCGGCTTCTTTCTGCACACGCTTGAGTTCGACCTGCATTTCCTTGCGCAGCTTGAGGTCCAGGGCCGACAGCGGTTCATCCAGCAAAAGCACTTTGGGTTTCGGTGCCAGGGCCCGGGCCAGAGCCACCCGTTGCTGTTGCCCGCCGGACAGTTCGGCCGGTTTGCGCTTGGCCAGGTGCTCCATTTGAACCAGTGCGAGCATCTCATTGACCCGCTGGGGGATCAGTTTGCGATCAAGGCCCTGCATCTCGAGGCCGAAGGCGATATTCTGCGCAACACTCATGTGCGGAAACAGCGCGTAACTCTGGAACACGGTGTTGACCCGACGCTTGAACGGCGGCAAATCGTTGACCGGCTCGCCCGCGAGGCGGATCTCTCCGTCGCTGACATGCTCGAAACCGGCAATGGTGCGCAGCAGGGTGGTTTTGCCACAGCCAGAGGGGCCGAGCAGGGTGAAGAATTCGTTGTCGGCAATGTCGACCGAGACGTTGTCCAGGGCTGGCGCCAGCCCCGGATCGTCGGAATATCGCTTTGAGACGTTTCGCACTTCGATTGCTATTGGATGACCCATTATGGTGCATTCCTCTAATTATTGTATGCAAAATCTGGATGCAATTTAGAAATACCCGGATTAATCTGCCCGTGCAAGCCCCTTTTTCAAAGGCTGTTCAGTCGCCAGGGTTGGTTGCGCAGGGCGCGAGGAGTTGATGAATGACGGAAAAGAAACTGGAAACCACGGTCGACCGCGTCTACCAAGGGGTTTACGAGGCGATCAGCAAACGCTCGTTGCGTCCGGGCATGAAACTCGGCGAAGCCTCACTGGCCGAGCTATTCAATGTCAGCCGCACGTCCGTTCGGGCCGCGCTCAAGCAACTGGAAGCCGATGGACTGGTCACCACCGAGCCCAATAAAGGTGCGTCGGTGTCGTTGCCGAGTGACGAAGAGATCCGCTCGTTGTTCGAAACCCGGCGTCTGATCGAGATCGGTATCGTCAGCGAACTGTGCCGTCGTCGCGATACGGCGGTGACCCAGGACCTGCGCGATCATTTGCTGCTGGAAGATGAAGCGCATCAGAGCGGTGATCACGAACGGCTGATTCACCTGCTCGGCGAGTTCCACATCAAGCTGGCCCGCAGCCTGAACAACCCGGTGTTGCTCGACTGGTTCCAGAAGCTGATTTCCCGGGCGTCGCTGTATGCCGCCGCACTGGATGACGACAGCCACGAGGCCTGCCGCGACGACGAACACCTGCGGCTGATCGAGTACATCGAAGCGGGCAACCAGAGCGCGGCCATCGAACTGACCTGCATGCATTTGAATGGCATCGAGAAGGCGATCCTCGACGTCGCGGCCACCCTGAAAAGCAGTTACAACCCGCTCAAGCATTTGATCGAGGTCTAGACCCCTCTGAACACCAAACTGTAGGAGCGAGMCTGCTCGCGATAACGACGGTACAGTCGACTTGGATGTCGTCTGACGCACCGCTATCGCGAGCAGGCTCGCTCCTACAAGGATTCTGCAAAGGCCCGCGAGAATCAGCTATACCTCTATGAAACGAATAACGCGCAGGATGCTCGAAACAAACGGGTGCAACTTACCGGGATAGAGCCAGCCGATGCAGTTTCTAGAGGATAGCCACGGGTGCTCCGGGTGGAACGGCGAAATGGCCGGGCGCATTCGTGCGTTCGACTGGAGCCAGACCGAACTTGGCCCACTCGACTCATGGTCCAAAAGCCTGAGCAGTGCGGTGCAGTTGATGCTCGCGTCCCCGCTGCCGATGGTGATGCTCTGGGGCCAGTCCGGGTACATGATCTATAACGACGCTTACTCCAGGTTTGCCGGCGGGCGTCATCCGTACCTGTTGGGGTCTACGGTGGAGCTGGGTTGGCCAGAAGTCGCCGAATTCAATCGCCACGTGGTCGACGCCTGCCTGGCGGGCGGCACCTTGTCCTATCGCAACAAAGAAATGGTGCTGCTGCGTGACGGGGTTCCGGAAGATGTCTGGATGGACCTCTACTACAGCCCGGTGGCTGACGATGACGGACGTCCGGCCGGGGTCATGTCCATGGTTGTGGAAACCACGGAGCGGGTGATATCCGAGCGCCGGCGACAACTGGCTGAAGACGCTTATCGTGCGGATAACGAGCGGGTGCGCCTGGCATTGAACGCCGGTGCCTTGCTCGGTTCCTTTGTCTGGGACATCAAGACCAACGTGTTGTCGGGTGATGAGCGATTCGCTCGCACGTTCTCTTATCCACCCGGGCATGACCTGAGCAACCTGTCACAGGAAATCGCCAAAGGGCGGACCCATCCGGACGACCGTAGCTGGGTCCAGGAACGGGTCACGCTGTCGGTCGAGACTGGCGAACCCTACAACGTCGAGTACCGGATCCAGCGTCCCGACGGCAGTTACTTCTGGGTGCTCGCCAGCGGTTGCTGCGAATTCGATGAGCAAGGCGAGGCGTTTCGTTTCCCTGGTGTGCTGATCGATATTCACGAACGCAAGATCGCCGAAGAGTCCCTGCTCAAGTTCACCCGTAACCTGGAACAGCGGGTGGCTGATGAGGTGGAGGCGCGTCTGGCGGCGGAAGAACAACTGCGCCAGTCACAGAAACTCGAAGCCATCGGCGGCCTCACTGGTGGCGTGGCCCATGACTTCAACAACCTGTTGCAAGTGATCGCCGGCAACCTGCACCTGCTCGCGCGGCATGAGCCGGGTAACACCAATGTGCAGCGCCGGGTCGCGGCGTCGATTGCCGCCGTCGAGCGCGGTGCCAAGCTGTCCTCGCAATTGCTTGCATTCGCCCGTCGCCAACCGTTATCGCCTGCGGTCTTCACACTGCGGCAGATTTTCGATGGCCTGGCGGAGTTGTTGCTGCGTGCCTTGGGTGAAACCCTTCAGGTGCACATGACGGCCCCCGAAGATTCGTGGAATGTGTTTGTCGATCGTAATCAACTGGAAAACGCCATTCTCAATCTGGCGATCAATGCCCGTGACGCCCTTCAAGGCGAGGGCAGGATTGACATTTGCGCGGAAAACATCGTCCTTGATCGCGAATTTTGCGCGGGAAAAGGTATTGCCGCCGGGGACTATGTGCGGGTGTCCGTGGCGGACACCGGCGTCGGCATGCCGCCGCAGGTGCTGGCCCAGGCGTTCGAGCCGTTCTTCACCACCAAGGCCGACGGGCAGGGCACCGGATTGGGCTTGAGCATGGTGTTTGGTTTCGTCAAACAGAGCGGCGGTCATATCGAAATTGCCAGCGGCGTCGGGCAGGGGACTCGGGTGCAGTTGTACTTCCCGCGCACCTTGCGCGCGCCACCCAGCGAAACGCTGAGCCCTGACGTGCCGCAACGGGGTGGGCACGAACGCATCCTGGTGGTCGAAGACAATGAGGCTGTACGGGGGTCGGTGGTGGAGTTGTTGCGCGAAGAGGGCTATCAGATCCTCACGGCCACCAACGGTGACGTTGCCATGCAAATGTTGCTGGAAGGGTTGGCGGTGGACCTGATATTCACCGACGTGGTCATGCCCGGCCTGATCAAGAGTTCGGACCTGGCGGCCTGGGCGAAGGTGCAGGAACCACCGGTAGCCGTACTGTTCACCTCGGGGCATACCCGCGACATCATCTCGCGCAATCACCAGCTCAGCCCCGACACCCACCTGCTGAGCAAACCCTACAATCCCGAAGCACTCAGGCAAATGGTGCGCACGGTGCTTAACGGCTGAAACCGGTGGAGGTGTGGGCGCAGGCAAGGTGTTATCAGGTTGGCGACAGGACGACGAACGGACACCGCTGGTCTGACAGGTGGTCGACAGAACGGGCTGACCGAGGCCATTCTGATAGTTGGTGAACGCAATTGATCGCGATTCGCTGCCGATCAACAAACGGAGGTGTTCCATGCCGGTGCCCCATGACCTTTATCAGGATCTGAAACGTTCAAAGGAAGAAATCCAGCAGAAACGCACCAAGGATCCGTTACTGGATTCACTGCTTAACAAGTATTCCCAGGCGGATGCCGAAGTGGTGAAAGCAGAGGAGGCCAAGTCCAACGATGACATGGTAAGGAGGCTCAAGGAGGTGCGTTTGCAGGTCAAGGACAAGATCGTCAGGCAACTTGGCTCGTCGTCCTGACCCACCAGCCTGCCACCGATGACCTGTGGCTGAACGGCTGGAACGGCAACCAGAACCGGCACCTCGAATGCTCAGAGACCAATGTTATGGCTCTCAACGAGGTGCCTCATGACCCATCCCGAGTTTTCCGGTGAACTGAATGCTGTCCCTGTGGGAGCGAGCTTGCTCGCGATAGCGGAGGGTCAGTCAGCAGTGATATTGAATGTGCCTCAGTCATCGCGAGCAAGCTCGCTCCCACATGGGTTTTGCGGAGAATTCAGGAAGGGGGCCTGCTCATTGCAATGCCTTGCTCAACGGCAATCGCACCATGTTCTGCGCTTTCAGTGAACCGAAATACAGCCAGTCTCCATACTCGCGCACCGTGGTGATGGGCGAGTAGTTGTCGCGGCTGCCGTTCTGCAGGTTGGCGATCACTTTGCCCTCAAGGTCCAGGCCCAGGGCAAACCCGCGTTTTTCCACGGGCTTGGGCAATACGGTCATGGCTCGCACGATCATCTTGCGCACGAACGGATGGGCCGCCGTGCCATCGAGCAAGGCGTTTCGGGGGGCATACAGGGCCACCCAGAAGCGGTCGCGGCCATTGAACGACAGGTTGTCCGGCAGCCCTGGCAGGTTGTCGATGAACAGGTCATGGGTGCCGGCCTTGGGGCCGCTGAGCCAGTAACGGCTGATGCGGTAGGCGCCGGTTTCATTGACCAGCACATAAGCATCGTCCGGCCCCAGGGTCACGCCGTTGGCAAACTCCAGCTTATCCAGCACAACCGACGTCTTGCCGGTCTGGAAGTCGTAACGCAGCAGGCGACCGTCACCACCATGTTCGATTACGGCCTCACCGTCGTGGCCATAGCCGAACCGGCTCGAAGCATCGCTGAAATAGGCGTAGTGACCCGGTTTGTCGATCGCCACATCATCGGTAAAACCGAAGGGAGCGCCGCCGGCCTCTGTGGCCAGGGCCACCAGGCGACCTTGGGCATCGAGGGACAACAAGCCTTTGACCGCATCGGCGATCACCAGCAGACCATTGGGATGACGGGCCAGACCCAATGGCCGGCCTCCGGTAACGGCCAGGACTTTGGTGGTCTTGCCATCCAGGCTGGTGCGGATCAGGCGACCGTCGTGCAGGCCGGTGATGAGTGTGTCGTTTTCCAGCAACAGGGCTTCCGGCCCGTCGATGTTTGCGGCACCCACGCGTTCCACGTCCTTGAGTCGCTGATTGTCGGCGTAGATTCCGCTGTCGAGGGGCGGTGCGGGTTGTGGTGTCCAGGCCACCGGCCGCACCTTGGTGGGCATCAGTAGCAGGAAGGCACCGACGGCGACGATGACCAGCAACAGGCATTTGAAGGCTCTGCTCACGCGCCGACTCCTGTCGCCGTCAAATACTTCTGCGCCATGTCGCGCAATGCCAGCATCGACGCCGCCGATTCCCGATCGATGCGGCGCTTGAGCAGCAACCGGTTGGCTATCCGCATCGCCAGGCCGCTGAATTGATATTCCAGGGTGCGGACGAAACGTGAGTCGTTGCCCTCGGCATCGCATGCATAGGTCACCACCAGCGACAGGCCATGATCACCCTGGGCCCGGGCGCTCCAGCGCCGTCCGGGCAGGTACTCCGCTACCTCCCAGCGCAAGTGTCCGTCGCGGCCACCAGCGCGGATGTCCTCTTCGAAACGTGCGCCGGCATGTAACGGGCCTTTTGGCCCATCGATATGCAGCGACGACGGATGCCATTGCGGCCAAAGGGTCACGGTGCTGGCGTAGGCCAGTACATCGATCGGGTTTCCGGCAATGACAATCTGATGCTGCATGCGGGTCATGGGTGTTCTCGTCAGGTTCAATGGCGCAGGTTCCGGCTCCCAATAGAGGGTGCCGAACAGATAGTCCATCAGCGGGAAAACGATGTTGAAATTACGCTCCTGCATCAGTTCGCGGCGGTGATGCAACTCGTGCAGTCGGCGCATCTGGCGGATCCACGGCAGTCGTGTGACCGGGTTGCGCGACGGCAGGTGCTCGCAGGCATGAAACACTTCATAAGCCAGGTAACCGAGGACAAGAAGGCCGCCGGCCAATCCGGCGATGTTGGTATTGATGTGCTTGAGCAGCCACCAGAGGGGCAGGGCGACGGCGAGGGTATGCAGCACGATCAGCCATGCCGGAAACAGTATCACCCGCCAGTCGCGGGCGCTGTCGTAGGTCATGTGGCCCGGGGTGAAAAAGCTGTGGTGGTCGCCGGCGTGGCGGGCATAAAACAGCCGGGCGAAACCCTTTCTATGATGACCCAGGTGGCGATGCACCATATACACGCCGAGGTTGAACAGCAGCAGCGTGACGGGCACCGCCAGCCATTCTGTTGGCCGCACCTGATGTACGGTGCTCCAGAAAGCGCTGATCGCCAGCGCCCCGAACAACAGGACAAAAGCGCCGTGCAGCCAAGGGTTGTAGAGCGGATGAATGTCGGCGCGGTAACGGCTGCGGAATCCTTCGGTGGTCTGCCTCACTGCAATCACCTGTCGTTATTGTTATCTTTTTCAGATTAGCCGATCCCGGTGATTTGACGGACCGAACCTTGAGGACACAACGGCCATGATCCGGTGCAAACCGGTTTCAGGTCAGCGGGTCCCAGCGTTGCGACCAGTCTTCGTCGGAGTCGATAAACTCGCGCAGCAGGTAGAAGGCGCGTTGCAGTGTCGGCGAGTCACGATCGCGCGAATAGACCAGATAGGTCGGGTAGTTGAATTCCGGCGCCTTGGGCACCCGTTCCAGGGCGCCACTATCCAGATAACTCTGCACGACGCGGGTGCGGAAGTAGCCGCTGCCGCCGTTTTCGAGAAGGTACTGCAGGCCCAGCGGGCCAAGATTGAAGCTCAGCGCAGCCTTGGCTTTTTCCGGCAGGGCGGCGTCGTGCTGGCGTCGGAAGTCAGCGCCCCAATCGATGTACACATAAGGATCTGGCTTGCCGGCCAGGCGCACGAGAATCAGCTTTTCTTCGAGAATCTGCTCGACCTGCAGACGCGGCCAATACTCGGGCTGATACACCAGCGCGGCATCCAGAACGCCCAGCTCCAGCTGACGCAGCAGGTTTTCACCGTCACGGATTTCCATGCGCAAGGCGTGGCTGGGAATGTTCTTGCGGATTTCGCCGGCCCAGCCGAGCATCAGCGGATTACACAGACTCACCTCGCCACCGATGTGCAGCACATCGCGATAACCCTCGGGCAATGGCAGATCACGCCGCGCGGCTTCCCAGGTTTGCACCAGTTGATTGGCATACACCACGAAGGCTTCACCGTTGGGTGTCAGACGGGCGCCGGCACGATTGCGCACGAACAGGGTGCTGCCCAGTTGGCTTTCGAGTTTCTGCACCCGCGCGGTGATCGCGGTCTGGGTGACATGGAGCTTTTCCGCGGCGGCAGCCAGGCTGCCATGGCGGACGATTTCGAGGAAGGTGCGGGCGAGGTCGATGTCCATGGGGCGGCCGGTGTGGGGAGTGCCGACATTGTAAGAGCACCGCCGAACCTGTGGCGAGGGGGCAAAAACGACGAATCCCGCCACTAAGGGCGGGATTCGTTTGCAGCCCTGCACGCTCCCGAAGCTCGGGAGCCCGGTGCTTACGACGGGAACAGTTCGGACAGTTTCATCGCCAGCATCATGTCGCCTTCAGCGCGCAGTTTGCCGCCCATGAACGCTTGCATGCCGTCAGTCGAACCGTCGACGATGCCTTCCAGAGTTTCGCCGTCCATCACCAGGGTCACCTGGGCGTCCGGGTTCTCGCCTTCCTGCAGTTCGCAGGTCTGGTCCTTGACGATCAGCGAGAAGTTCTTGGTGTCGTCGATGCGGAAACCGAAGACCAGGTCCAGACCGGCAGCAGCGGCTGGATTGAACTTGGCTTTCATTGCTTGTACGGCGTCTGCTACGGAGGTCATGGTTCGATCCTTTCTTGGGTAATGAGAGCTGGGTGATTACAGCCAGGGTCACAATAGTCCGGACTCAGCGAAACGTGATGAGTTCCGGGGCCTTCAACAGTTGCAGGTGCGCATGAGCGTTGAAGGAAGCCAGGGCTACCTCGCGACCACGAAACTTAAGCTGGTTGAGCGAGGTGTTGACGATTTGCCAGTTCAATTCAAAGGCCTGCCGGGCAGGCATTTGCGTAATCAGGTGGAGCAGGGCGGTGATGGTGCCGCCGGAGGTGAACACGGCGATTTTCTGGGTGTTGTCGGCTTGGTCGAGGATGCGGTGCAGACCGGCCTGCACCCGCTCGACAAAGCCCAGCCAGCTTTCCAGGCCCGGTGTGTCAAAGGTGCCGGCGAGCCAGCGTTCGATGATCAGGGCGAAGATACGCTGGAACTCACCACGGTTTTGCGCGGCGTTGCGCAGGATGTTCAGGGCTTCGGGTTCGTCCGGCAGCATGGCCGGCAACAGCGCGCGGATCACCGCATCGGCGTCGAACTCGTTGAAGGCGGAATCGGTTTCCAGGATCGGCACCGGCAGGCCCACCGCGGCGAATTGTTCCAGCGCGCTGTTGGCCGTGTGCTGCTGGCGGCGCAGGTCGCCCGCCAGGCAGCGGTCGAAGCTGATACCGAGTTCGGCCAGGTGCCGGCCAAGGATTTCAGCCTGTCGAATGCCGGTCGGCGACAGGACGTCGTAGTCGTCCGCACCAAAAGAAGCCTGGCCATGTCGAATCAAATAGATGCTGCCCACGTCCGCGTCATCCCGGTGCGTTGAAGGTTTGGCGAGGTTATGAGGATGGCGGTGTACTGTCAATGAAAAAACATACGCTTGTTTGAAATGCCCGTTACAGGCCTGTTGCCAGAGGTTTCACGACTGGTCGCAAGGGCGGCGCATGGGTATGCTGGTGGTATCCCGCGCGCTTGCATGCCGCGCAACGTTTAAGGAGTCCCTGTGGAGTTTTTTTCCGAGTACGCCGTTTTCCTGGCCAAGACCGTGACCCTGGTGATCGCCATTCTGGTGGTCCTGGCCAGCTTTGCGGCCTTGCGCAGCAAAGGGCGGCGCAAATCCTCCGGCCAGTTGCAGGTCAGCAAGCTCAATGATTTCTACAAAGGGCTGCGCGAGCGCCTGGAGCAAACCTTGCTCGACAAGGACCAGCTCAAGGCCTTGCGCAAGACGCAGGCTAAAACCGACAAGAAACAGAAGAACAAAACCGAGGCCAAATCCCGGGTGTTCGTGCTGGATTTCAACGGCGATATCAAGGCTTCAGCCACCGAAAGCCTGCGCCACGAAATCACAGCCTTGCTGACCCTTGCCACGCCGAAGGACGAAGTGGTGCTGCGCCTGGAAAGCGGCGGCGGCATGGTTCACAGCTACGGCCTGGCTTCTTCGCAACTGGCACGCATCCGCGAAGCCGGCGTGCCCTTGACCGTGTGCATCGACAAGGTCGCGGCCAGTGGCGGCTACATGATGGCGTGCATCGGCCAGAAGATCATCAGCGCACCCTTCGCGATCCTCGGCTCGATTGGCGTGGTGGCGCAGTTGCCCAACGTCAATCGCCTGCTGAAAAAGCACGACATCGATTTCGAAGTGCTGACCGCCGGTGAATACAAGCGCACCCTGACCGTGTTTGGTGAAAACACCGAGAAGGGGCGGGAGAAGTTCCAGCAGGATCTGGACATCACCCATCAACTGTTCAAGAACTTCGTGTCGCGCTATCGCCCGCAACTGGCTATCGACGAAGTGGCCACCGGTGAAATCTGGCTTGGCGTCGCGGCGCTGGACAAGCATCTGGTCGACGAACTCAAGACCAGCGATGAATACCTCGCCGAGCGGGCCAGGCAGTCCGAGCTCTATCACTTGCAT
This sequence comes from Pseudomonas sp. P4_C1, assembly GCF_056402155.1. Taxonomy (NCBI): domain Bacteria; kingdom Pseudomonadati; phylum Pseudomonadota; class Gammaproteobacteria; order Pseudomonadales; family Pseudomonadaceae; genus Pseudomonas; species Pseudomonas sp. P4_C1. Next base: position 4,356 of record NZ_JBFUHY010000056.1, on the reverse strand, counting down.
TACACCGAACGCAAAAGCCTGCCAGAGCGCATTGGCATTGCCGCCAGCGGCTCGGTCGATCGGGTGCTACTGAGCTGGTGGAGCCGCTTGACTCAGCAACGCTTCTGGTAAGCCTTTAGCGGGCACCTGCAAAAAATCAAACCGCGGATTTTCCGCGATTTTGATGATCGAGCCAGGCTTTACCGCGATTGGGTAACGATGGGGCGGCCGTTGCCGGTGATCACCGAACAGGCCTGGAGGACGGCCTTGAACCCAGCAAAGAGTTCAAGGCCTGGGACATCAACGGCGACGGAACAGCGGCAGCGGTTCGTCGGTCGCTGCCTGATAGCTCACCGAGAAGTCCTTGAGACCTTCCAGGGCTTCGTGCGGATCTTTGTCGGGGCGAATGGCGAACGCATCGAAACCACAGCGGTGCATGTAGAACAACTGATCGCGCAGCACATCACCAATTGCCCGCAGTTCGCCCTTGAAACCATAACGGTCACGCAGCAGGCGGGCGTTGGAGTAGTTGCGGCCATCGGTGAAGGCCGGGAAGTTCAGGGCGATGACCTGGAACTGCGCCACGTCTTCACCGATTTCCTCGGCCTCTTCATCGGCGTCCAGCCAGATGCCCAGGCCGCCATCGCGGGCCAGGAGCATACGGCTGTGTTCGCGCCACAGCTGCAACGGCACGATGAGATCGTCACAGTTGCTGATCTGGTCGATGTTGAAATCCTTGGGCAGCAGGTGCCAGGTCTCGTCGACGACCTCGTTGTTCTTAATGATTCGCTGCATAGACACGCTCCTTGAAGAGGTCGATGCCAATACGCTGATAGGTGTCGATGAAGCGCTCGTCTTCGGTACGTTGTTCAATGTACACGTCGATCAGCTTTTCGATCACGTCAGGCATGGCTTCCTGGGCAAAGGACGGGCCGAGGATCTTGCCCAGGCTGGCGTCACGGCTGGCGCTGCCGCCGAGGGAAACCTGATAGAACTCTTCGCCTTTCTTGTCCACCCCGAGGATGCCGATGTGACCGACGTGGTGGTGACCACAGGCGTTCATGCAACCGGAGATGTTCAGGTCCAGTTCGCCGATGTCGAACAGGTAGTCCAGGTCGTCGAAACGGCGCTGGATCGATTCGGCGATCGGGATCGACTTGGCGTTGGCCAGGGAGCAGAAGTCGCCACCCGGGCAGCAGATGATGTCGGTCAGCAAACCGATGTTCGGCGTGGCGAAACCTTGCTCACGCAACTCGCCCCACATGGCGAACAGCTGGCTCTGTTCAACGTCGGCCAGGATGATGTTCTGCTCGTGGGAAGTGCGCAGTTGACCGAAACTGTAACGGTCGGCCAGGTCGGCCACGGCGTCGAGCTGTTTGTCGGTGATGTCGCCCGGTGCAACGCCGGTCGGCTTCAGGGACAGGGTCACGGCGACATAACCCGGCTTCTTGTGGGCCAGGGTATTGCGCACGCGCCAGCGGGCAAAGCCCGGATGCTGCTGGTCGAGCTCGGCCAGGGCGGCGGCCTGGTTTTCCAGCGCCTTGTAGTCCGGGTCGACGAAATGCTTGGCGACGCGCTGCACTTCGGCTTCGGTCAAGGTGGTCTGGCCACCGCGAAGGTGTTCCATTTCCGCGTCGACTTTCTGTGCGAAGACTTCAGGCGTCAGCGCTTTCACCAGAATCTTGATCCGCGCCTTGTACTTGTTGTCGCGACGGCCATAGCGGTTGTAGACCCGCAGGATGGCGTCGAGGTAGCTCAACAGGTCTTGCCACGGCAGGAATTCATTGATGAACGCGCCCACGACCGGCGTACGGCCAAGGCCACCACCGACCAGCACGCGGAAACCCAGTTCGCCGGCGGCGTTGTGCACCGGCTCAAGGCCAATGTCGTGGACTTCGATGGCGGCGCGGTCGGAGGTAGAACCGTTGACGGCGATCTTGAACTTGCGCGGCAGATAAGCGAATTCCGGGTGGAACGTGGTCCACTGGCGGACGATCTCGCACCATGGGCGCGGGTCGATCAGCTCATCGAAGGCGACACCGGCGAACTGGTCGGTGGTGACGTTGCGCAGGCAGTTGCCGCTGGTCTGGATCGCGTGCATCTGCACGGTGGCCAGTTCAGCGAGAATGTCTGGAATGTCTTCCACGGCCGGCCAGTTGAACTGCACGTTCTGCCGGGTACTGATGTGGGCGTAGCCCTTGTCGTAGTCACGGGCAATTTTGGCCATCATTCGCACCTGGCGCGAAGTCAGCTGGCCGTAAGGCACGGCGACTCGCAACATAGGCGCGAAACGCTGGATATAAAGGCCATTTTGCAGGCGCAGGGGGCGGAATTCTTCTTCGCTCAGCTCGCCTGCCAGATAGCGTCGGGTCTGATCACGGAACTGCTTTACGCGGTCCTCGATGATCCGCTGATCGTATTCGTCGTATACGTACATATAAGTCCTGTTCTCAGGCTTGGGCCGGTCGGAAACAGCGGCGTTTTTTGGCTTGCTGGCGTCCGATAAAACCTCGGCAATTCTGCGCGCACGGCCGCGCACTCCCTACGGAGCTGGGGCAAGATACCAGTTTGCAGTTATGCGTAAAAGTGATGTTTGAGCATATGTAAAGAACCAAATCGCCTAATGAGAATCGTTGTTGCAAAGCCCTTGTTTGTGGTGCGGGCAATCGTCGTCTTTACTCTGCTCGAGTCTTTATGCAATCACCGATAAAACCGACAAGAGGCGATGCAATGAGCAACCCAACCAAAGCACGGAAAAGCGATAGTACTGTTGATGCCTGGGCAATTTTGTTCCTGATCATTCTGGTCGTGGGGACGGCGGTTTTCTGGGTCAGCCATCAGTAAACGACCCCGTCCGGGCCCGGTTCCGACGATTGTCTGACAAAAACCGGAAAAATCGCCGTTTTACGGAGGCTCGCTGGCTATAATGCGCGGCGAATTTCCGGGGGCTCGGACGATCAATGTTGAAGTTCTTCTGTGGTGCAGTGCTGGCGCTGGGTATGGTCTGGGGACCATGTGTCCAGGCGGCGTCCGTATTGTTCCTCAATCCAGGGACCACCCAGGAGACGTTCTGGGTCAGTTACTCGCAATTCATGCAGGCCGCGGCCAAGGACCTGGGCATGGATTTGCACATCCAGTATTCCGAGCGAAACGCTGAAACCACACTCAAGCAGGCCCGCGAGGCTCTGCAAGGGCCGAATCGACCGGACTATCTGGTGTTCGTCAACGAACTGTACGTTGCGCCCGAAATCCTGCGTCTGGCTCAAGGCAGCGGTGTGAAGCTGTTTTTGGTCAACAACGGCCTGACCGCAGACCAGATGCGCCTACTCGGCGCTCAGCCGGACAAGTATTCCGACTGGTTGGGCAGCCTGGTGCCCAACAATGAGGAGGGCGGCTACTTGATGCTCAAGCAGCTGATTCGCCTGCATCGCCCGGTCGCGCCCGGTCAGGTCATTGATCTGCTGGCCTTTTCCGGCCTGAAGATCACGCCAGCCGCGCAACAGCGTGAGAAGGGCATGATGCGGGCATTGGCCGAACACCCTGAAGTGCGGTTGCGCCAGTTGGTCTATGGCAGCTGGACCCGCGAGCGCGCCTATGAACAGGCCAGGTTGTTGTTCAAGCGTTATCCGCAAACGTCGCTGGTCTGGTCGGCCAACGATGAAATGGCCTTTGGCGCCATGCAGGCTTATGCCGAAACCGGAGGCCAGCCCGGCAAGGACGCGCTATTCAGCGCCATCAACAATTCACCGGCCGCGTTACAGGCGCTGTTGGATGGGCGGTTGAGTGTGCTGTTGGGCGGCCACTTCACTCTGGGTGGTTGGGCGCTGGTGCAGTTGCATGACTACGACCAGGGGGTGGATGTCAGCCAGTATGGTGGGCGCGACCGGCAGGTTCCGTTGTTGCAGCTGATCGATCACGCACAAGCCAGGCGATTGCTGGCTTTGAGCACCACTCAGGATTACGGTGTGGATTTCCAGAAACTCTCGGCCAAGGGGCAGCCGGCGTCCTGGCGCTACCCGTTCAGTCTGCAAGCCCTGATGCACTGAGTCGGTTCAGATACCCGCCAGGTGCAACACCAGTTTGACGATGCCAAACAGTGTCAACGCGAACACTGCCGTGAACAGAATCCCCAGAATCACGAAATGACTCGGCTTACCGTGAGTGAAGTCACGCGCCCGGTTTTTCCCGCTTTGCACCCCGAACGCCGCGGCCATGACGCTGTGCAGCATTTGCCAGAAGGTTGGTGGCTTGTTGTCGACTGGATCGTCCATAAAACCCTCGTCATCAATACATGAGAGGTAAGCATAGACAATACACCCGAAACCTGTGGGAGCGTGGCTTGCCCGCGATGGACGCGCCGCGGTTTCACAGGGAAAA
>NZ_JBFUHY010000055.1:0-32334 GCF_056402155.1 Pseudomonas sp. P4_C1 | reverse complement strand
CCAATTGACGGTTTTTCCACTGCACAACTTCTGCACGACAAGCGGATAGGGGTAATCTTGCGCGACGCACACGCGCCTCAACAGCCCCGGAGCCTCGCCGGTATGGAACTACATGTTGTCATCAACGGCCGCAAGGACCTGGCCGGCCAGCTGTACAACCAACTGCGCAGCGCCATCGAGTCCGGTCGCCTGACCGCCGGGACGCAACTGCCGCCCAGCCGTTTGCTGGCCGAGCAATTGGGTATTTCGCGCAAGACCATTTCCGATACCTACGCCCAGCTGACCTACGAAAACTTCCTCACCGGCGTGGTCGGCAAAGGCACTTACGTCAACGCGCGCACTTCGAAGGTGCAGCGTAAACAGAGCCATTGCGAGCTTGCCGGTTTCGAGGTGATCGAGTCCTGGCGCAACCTGCCGGTGTTTCTGCGTCACCCGACGCTTGAGGGCTCGCTGCGCTACGACTTCATCGGCGGCGCCACCGGCAAGGGCCAGTTCCCCCAGGATGACTGGCGACGCTGCACCTCTCACGCACTGCGCCAGATTGCCGGTTCCAAAGGCCTCTACAGCCTGCCAGAGGGCTTGCCCGCCCTGCGCAACGCCATTGCCCGGCACATCGCGTTCTCCCGCGGGGTCAATTGTCAGGATGAGGACGTGGTGGTGTGCAACGGCGCGCAGCAGGCGCTGGACCTGATCGCCCGGGTGCTGATCAGTCCAGGCAGCCTGGTCGCCATGGAAGACCCAGGCTACCCGCCGGCGCGGCTGCTGTTCGGCAGCCATGGCGCCACGGTGATTGGCATGCCGGTGGACGCCGAAGGCATTGTGGTGGACCAGATTCCTCGCGGTACGCGCCTGATCTACGTCACCCCTTCGCACCAGTTCCCGCTGGGCATGCCGATGAGCCAGGCGCGTCGGGTAGCCCTGCTGGCCAAGGCCCATGAGCTGGGCGCGATCATCATCGAGGACGACTACGACAGCGAATTCCGCTACGAGGGCCGTCCTGCCGATTCCCTGCAAAGCATGGATGAACGGGGGATCGTCGCTTACGTCGGAACGTTCTCCAAAACCCTGTTGCCGGAACTGCGTCTGGGCTATGCGATCCTGCCGCCAGCGATCCTCGAGGCCGTGGTGCGTGCCAAACAGCTCACTGACCTGCACACTTCGACCCTGCCGCAATGGGCGCTGGCCAAATTCATCGCCGAAGGCTGCCTGCTCAAGCACATCCGGCGCTGCCATGCGATCTATGCCGGGCGCCGCGAACGAATCCTGGCGCGCATGGCCGGCGATCTCTCGCCCTGGCTCGAGGCGGTGCCGACCACCGCCGGTTTCCACATGGTGGTGATGTGCAAAGTGCCGATGGATATTCCATTGGTGATCGAACTGGCGAAAAAAGTCGAAGTCGGGCTCTATGCCATCGACAGCTTTTTCTATCAGCAAGCGCCCAGGGCCGGGCTTTTCCTTGGTTTTGGCGCCATCGAAACCCTTGACATCGACATTGCCCTGGACCGTTTGCGCGACATCCTGCAGCAGGTGGCCTGACGGATTGGCCTGTGGCTTTATCCGGCGATTGGCTATTGGCGGTCCCGAGGGTCAGGCCTATCCTGCATAGGCGTTATCCCTCAATGAGCAGGACTCGTCCGGCTTGATTCAGGAGTGTGAGCAATGTCCCATGAAGTGATCAATACCGTACAGGTACAGGCCGCCGCCGGCCGCTCGGATGAACTGGGTAAGCAACTGCAAAAGATTGTCGAAACCCTGCGTGAACTACCGGGCTGCGAATCCTATATGGTCGACCGCTGCCCCGAGGACACCAATCGCTGGACCGTCAGCGCCCACTGGCAATCGGAAGCGGCCATGCGATCGCATTTCAACTGCCCGCAGGTCCAGGGTTTTATCAGCCTGATCGATAGCCAACTGGCCAATGCCGTGGACTTCAACAGCTTTCCGATCGTTTAACCAATTCCTGTGGCGAGGGAGCTTGCTCCCTCGCCACAATTTTTTCTCCATTGGCCCGCAATCCTCTGCAATTGGTCCCCTCGCCTTCCCGAATATTGGCTGTTTAACCTCTACTACCTGCGCACTACTGTTGTTTTCGACAACTAACCCACCGCAGGTAAAGAACCATGTACGTGTTGCGCTTCTGTGCTGCCCCCCTTGCCGCCCTGGCCCTGATATCTTGTGCATCGGCCTTTGCCCATGATCCTTCGGAAAAGGTCACTGTCCTGCAGGACGAAATGCTGAAGAACGTCCCCGGTAAAAAAGCGCTGATGATCGAAGTCGATTACCAACCCGGTCAGTCTTCCATCGCCCACAAACACGATGGCACCACCATGGCCTATGTCATTTCCGGAGAAATCACCTCCCAGGTGAAGGGCCAGCCAGCGAAAACCTACAAGCCCGGTGAGTTCTGGTATGAGCCGGCGGGTTCGGAACACATGGTGTCGAAAAACGCCAGCGCGACCAAGCCGGCCAAGTTGCTGGTGTTCATGGTATTGGCCCCCGACGAGAAAGTGTTGATCCCATTGGAACACTGATGGCTGAACGTACAGCTATAAATAAAAAGGCTCGAATCGCGAATTCGGGCCTTTTTATTTCCTCACGCAATTAACCGAAGACTTTTAAACCAAACAAAACTATTGGCCACCTGACAAGTGCAGATATTGGCCATTTAAATAAATCAACCAGGGTTTAGTCTTGAGTCACCGCCGGAACAGCACCGGCAACTTTAACTTTCGACTAATATTGTTTCACTGGAGAAACACCATGAAACTTACGCTTGCCAGTACGTTGACCATGGCTGCTGTATTAACCGGCTGCTCGATCCCCACCGCGCCCACGGCGGTCTCTTCGCTGAACGGTATCTTCACCGAACCGGTGGGCCGCAGCGGTGCCACCAGCATTACCAACGGTAGCCATGTTTCGTTGGGCGTTATCTACAGCCAATCCACTCAGACCAATCGTGCCTACCTTCGGGACTATCGAGCCAACGCCGGCACCGGTTTCGGCCAGAGCCTGCTGGTGCAGCCGATTCATGACGCCTACGTAGCCACCTCCAGGCCAGACCTGGCGGTGGATTGGGTCAAGGCCTCCCTGCAGCGGCAATTTGGCTCGGTTATCGTATACCCGGACATTCAGAGCCTCAGGGCAGCGAAACCGGATGTGATGGCAGTGGTCGACACCCGAAGTCAACTGATGACCTCGCGCAGTTCGGATATCCAGGCGGATGTCAGTGCGGACTTTTATGACAAGAACTTCAACTACATCGGTACTGCACAAGGCCATGACGCCAAAGCACTCAGCCCGGTGTGGGCCGACTATAAACGCAGTGAAGAGATAGTTGCGGATATTAATGAACAACAGAATGTGCAAGTCAGGGCACTGCAAAAGTTTGACCAATCGCTCAGTAATTTACTGACCAGCCCGACAAGTAATGTGTCGATGATTGATAATAAATCAAGCCAGAAGTTGTATTGAAATCAATGCCCCCATCGCGGGTAAGCCCGCTCCCACAGTAATGGGTGTCTTACACACCACTCATGTACACCCATTTACTGTGGGAGCGAGCTTGCTCGCGATGGCGCCGGTACAAACACCACAAGATTCCCAGACAAAAAAAACCCCGCATCTCTCAATGCGGGGTTTTTTCATTCAACGCCTGATCAGGCAGCCGGTTCCAGCTCGGCGGCGACAGCGGCAGGCACTACCGCTTGACCGCTCAATGCCAGGTCCAGCAGTTCGCGGTTGGCCACCGCGTACATGGCGTAGTCGGTGCCGCTGGCGGCACGGATTTCCACCAGCATGGCACGCCAGCGTTCGATCATGCTGTCGTGCTGCGCCATCCACAGCGCCAAGCGTGTTTCCACGTCCTGGGTACCGTCGCCCTGTTGCAGGACCGAGATGGTGATCGCGCGTTGCTGCCAGTCGACGTCATCGCGGAACGCTTCACGGGCCAGGGCCTGCCAGTTGTTTTCAACCGGCAGAGCGCTGATCTGTTGCATGTACCAGGTGATGTCCAGCGCACTGCCCACGGCGAAGTAGGCCTTGGCCACGTCCGCAGGGTCCTGACCGGTCACGTCGGAGGCCTCGATGATCGGCAGCAGGGTGTACAGGTGCGAGGTGCCAGCCACCATGCGCGCCAGCAACTCCGGTACACCGGCTGCGACGTACGCCTGGTAACGGGCCTGCCAGGTTTCGCGGATCTCGCCACTGAGCAGCTCGTCGAGCTTGAGGCCCAACTCCTTCAGGTGCGGACCGAAGTGGGCGACGTCACGGGCAGCGTTCTGCTCGTTGCGACGGGCACGCAGGAACCAGCGCGTAGCGCGACGGCCCAGACGCATCAGCTCGTCCATCAGCTCCAGTTGCACGTCGGCGGAGACCTGGTAGTCCAGGTTCTCGATCTGACGGAACCAGTGCGGGAGATGGAAAATGTCGCGCACGATCACGTAGGCGCCGGCCACGTTCGCCGGGCTCATGCCGGTCGACTCTTTGAGTCGTTGAACGAAGGTAATGCCCATGTGGTTGACCAGATCGTTGGCGATCTGGGTGCTGACGATTTCACGCTTCAGACGGTGACGACGCATGGCCGCGGAGAACTTRCTCACCAGGGTTGGCGGGAAAGCGGTTTCCATGTCGCGGGTCAGGTAGTCGTCGTCCGGCACCAGGGAGCCAAGCAACTGCTCCTTGAGGTCGATTTTGCTGTACGAGATCAGCACCGACAGCTCGGCGCGGGTCAGGCCGTGGCCTGCGGCGATGCGCTCGTTGATTGCATCTTCGGCCGGCAGGAACTCGATGGCGCGATCCAGCTTGCCGCGACCTTCCAGGTCGTTCATCAAGCGCTTGTATTCGGCAATCCGCGGCAAGGCGCGACGGGCAGCCAGGGACAGGGCCTGAGTCTGCTTGTAGTTGTTGCCCAGCACCAGACCACCGACTTCGTCGGTCATGCTCGCCAGCAACTGGTTACGTTGCTTGTCGGTCATGTCGCCGGCCTGAACCACTTCGTTCAGCAGGATCTTGATGTTCACTTCGTGGTCGGAGCAGTCCACGCCACCGGCGTTGTCGATGAAGTCGGTGTTGGAACCGCCGCCATTGAGGCCGAACTCGACGCGACCCAGTTGGGTCATGCCCAGGTTACCGCCCTCGCCCACGACTTTGCAGCGCAGTTCGTTGCCGTTCACGCGCAGTGCATCGTTAGCCTTGTCGCCGACATCGGCGTGGCTTTCGCTGCTGGCTTTCACGTAAGTACCGATACCGCCGTTCCACAGCAGATCCACCGGCGCCTTGAGCAAGGCGTTCAGCAGTTCGGTCGGGGTCAGCTTGTCGGCCTGGATGTCGAAGCGCTCTTGCATCTGCGGGGAAATCGCGATGCTCTTCGCGCTGCGCGAGAAGATCCCGCCGCCTTCGGACATGATGCTGGTGTCGTAGTCCGACCAGGCCGAACGCGGCAGGTCGAACAGGCGCTGACGCTCGGCGAAGCTCGATGCCGGCTCAGGGTTCGGGTCGATGAAGATGTGCAGGTGGTTGAACGCTGCGACCAGTTGCAGCTTGTCGGACATCAGCAAGCCGTTGCCGAACACGTCACCGGCCATGTCGCCGACGCCCACCACAGTGATGCTGTCTTCCTGGACATTGATGCCGCGCTCGCGGAAGTGGCGCTGTACGCCGACCCACGCGCCCTTGGCGGTGATGCCCATCTTCTTGTGGTCGTAACCGGCCGAACCACCGGACGCAAACGCGTCACCCAGCCAGAAGCCGTAGTCGATAGCGATGCCGTTGGCGATGTCGGAGAAGGTCGCAGTGCCCTTGTCCGCGGCCACTACCAGGTACGGGTCATCGTCGTCATGACGCACGACGTTGGCCGGTGGTACCAGGGCGCCATCTTTCAGGTTGTCGGTGATGTCCAACAGGCCCGAAATGAAGATGCGGTAGCAGGCGATGCCCTCGGCCGCGATCTCGTCACGGCTGCCGCCCAGTGGCAGGCGACGCGGCAGGAAGCCGCCCTTCGCACCCACCGGCACGATGACCGAGTTCTTCACTTGCTGGGCTTTTACCAGGCCCAGGACTTCGGTACGGAAGTCTTCTTCACGGTCGGACCAGCGCAGACCGCCACGAGCCACGTTGCCAAAGCGCAGGTGCACGCCTTCGACGCGCGGCGAGTAAACGAAGATTTCGAACTTCGGTACCGGCTTCGGCAGTTCGGGAATCAAGCGCGGGTTGAACTTGAAGCTGAAGTACGACTTGTTATGGCCGTTGGCATCGGTCTGGTAGAAGTTGGTGCGCAGGGTGGCCTTGATCAGGTCCAGGTAGCGACGCAGGATGCGGTCTTCGTTCAGTACCTGGACGTCGTCCAGGGCACTGTGAATCGCGTGTTCCAGGCGTTGCTGCTTGTCTCCCAGATCGTCGCCGGTCAGCTTGCGCGCCAGGTAGAAACGGGTCTTGAACAACCGGGTCAACTCGCGAGCGATGTCGGTGTGGTTGTTCAGGGTGCTGGCGATATAGCCCAGGTCGAAGCCCAGACGAATCTGCTTCATGTAGCGGGCGTAGGCACGCAGCAGCGCCACGTCGCGCCATGGCAGGCCGGCAGTCAGTACCAGACGGTTGAACGCGTCGTTCTCGGCATCGCCGCGCACGATGTGGACAAACGCGTCCTGCAGCGTGTCGTTGAGTTGCTGGATGTCGAGTTCCAGGCCTTCGGCGGCGGTGAACGCGAAATCGTGAATCCAGAACTCGCGGCCACTGTTGTGGCGCAGGCGGTACGGGAATTCACCCAGCACGCGCAGACCGAGGTTTTCCAGGATCGGCAGGACATCGGACAACGCCAGCGGGGTATCGGCGTGGTACAGCTTGCAGTGCAGCATGCGCTGGCCGGACACCTGGCCCAGCGGCTGGTAGAAGCTCATCACCAGCGGATTTTTTTCGTTGAGGCTCAGCAGGTGCTGCATGTCGACCACCGCCGAGTGAGCGGCGAAACGCTCGCGGTAGCCGGCCGGGAAGCCTTTCGGGAAGTCAGCCAGCACGTTGGTGCCGTGGGCTTCGCCGAAGCTTTCGATGGTCAGGGCGGCGTAGTCGTCCTGCCAGCTGCGGCAGGCCTGCACCACTTCGCGTTCCAGCAACAGCGGGTCGATGTCGAGACGGTTTTTCGGGTCGACGCGCAGGATCAATTGCACGCGGGCCAGCACGGACTCGGAGAAGAACGTCCAGAACTCGCAATCGGTCGCTTTCAGGCGATCCATCAGCACATGCTGGATCTTCTGGCGCACTTCGGTGGAATAGATGTCACGCGGCACGTAAGCCAGGCAGTAGCAGAAACGGCCGTACGGGTCTTTGCGCAGGAACACGCGAATCTTGTTGCGTTCCTGGATCTGCACGATCGACATCACGGTGCTGAACAGCTCGTCCACCGGGGTCTGGAACAGATCGTCGCGCGGCAGCACTTCGAGYACCTGCGCCAGTTCCTTGCCCAGGTGGGCCTTGGCCTGGAAGCCGGAACGGTGTTCGATTTCCTCGACCTTGCGGCGGATGTACGGGATCACTCGCACGCTCTCGCCATACACCGACGAGGTGTACAGGCCCATGAATCGGCATTCCTTGATGACCTTGCCGTTGGCGTCAACTTCACGGATCGACACGAAATCCGGGTAAGCCGGACGGTGGACACGGCTTGGGTGCGAAGCCTTGGCGAACGACAGCAGGGTCGGTTCGCGCAGGTAGTTCACGGCGTAGTCTTCGATGCGCAGGTCATCGTAGGTCAGGCCGGCGCGCAGCAGTTTGGTCAGGCCGAGGAAGGAGTCCTTGTCATAGACGATGTGGCCGCCATCGGCTTCATCGCTGACCACGAACTCTTCGTAGCCGAGGAAGGTGAAGTGGTTACCCACCAGCCATTCCAGGAAGCTCTTGATTTCACTCTTCTCGTCGGCATCGACGGCGAACTGGCTGTTGTCCAGCATGGTCAGGATGTCCTGAACCTTGGCCTTCATCGGTTCGAAATCGCCGACGGCAACGCGGACTTCACCGAGCACCTGTTCCAGCTCTTTGCTCAGGACATTGAGCTCGGCGGTGTTGGCGCAGCGGTCGATTTCCAGGTACATCAGCGACTCTTGCTGAATGTCGTCGCCCTGGGTGCCTTTCGGCAGGATTTCCAACAGCTCGCCCTTGCTGCCACGACGCACGCTGAGCACGGTGGTTTGCAGGGTATGGATGCTGTAGCCGCGGCGGTTCAGCTCGGTACGCACCGAGTCCACCAGGAATGGCAGATCGTGGTGCAGCACTTCGACCGCGGTGTGGGTCGACTGCCAGCCGTGGCGTTCGTAATCGGGGTTGAAGACGCGCACTTGCGGTTGCGCGTGATCGAAGCGCTCAAGCAAGCGCCATGCAGAAAGGGTGCAACCAGCGAGGTCGGACATCCGACGCTGGGTCAGCTCGTCAAGGGAAATGATGCCGAAGAATTGTTCAGCGAACAGCGCCACTTGTGGCAGTGCCTGTTCATTGATGTGCTGCGCCAGTGCCGCTTGCAGTTGGTGCTGGAAGTCGGCTTTGCTGGCTGCGGTGAAGAACGCCATCTGTGGTACTCCGCTTGGGCTTGTTATTGATGAAAGCGTCGCGTGCAAAAACCCCTTGCGGGGCGGTCCGTCACCCGGTTCCTGATTCTCGGGCAGAGGAAACAGGGCGACAGGTGGATGAAGCTGGACGAGACACTCAGGTCACATTCACCGTCCGTGAATGGGCATCTGCAAAAACGACTGGGCTGCGTGCAGCGCAATGTCTTTACGGGTGCTCATCCGTTGCGCAGCTTAACGAGTGCGGCAAGACCCGTGCTTGCGGTGCTGCGACATATTCGGTCAACGGTACGCTGCTCAAGGCATGCGCATCGAACAACACTAGCATTCGCACAGGAAAATGACGGTTTTCCGTCCGGTTTTACGGGACTTGAGTACCAGAAATGACCAGTAACACTCTATCCGTCCACGACCGGGTCTTTGACACTCGGACGAGCAGAAATCTCCGCGGGCTGGCAAAATCGCCCTTTGTAGCGTTTACCACGCCCGCCGGGCCAGGAATTTCCCATGAAAATGAAAACCGCCCTCTTGATCGTCAACCCTTGCGATGACGAAGAAGACAACATGGCCATGCTCTGCTGCCACAGCGACCAGGGCGAAATGTTCCTGATGAGCCGCTACCCCGATGAAGACGAGCTGGAAATCACCCTCGACGGCGAGCCTTCGACCCTGGATGGCGTGAAAGTCACGCTCAGTCCTAACCTGTTGAAGATCGAAATTGCGGCGGCTGATGCTGATGCGTTGAATGGGGATGATGTGCTGGAAATCACCTTCGATGCCGACATGACGGACCTGGCTGAAGTGGAAGAGACCTTGCAGAACATTCTTGAAGGGACTGGCACCTTTATCAGCCAGCTCTGAATATCAGCGCCTGTTCCGGCCTCATCGCGAGCAGGCTCGCTCCTACAATTGATCGTCGTACACCGTCAATGTAGGAGTGAGCCTGCTCGCGATGGGGCCGGCACAGCCACCCAACCACTCCCCTGCTACGAAAATCCAGCAATTACCCCAACCATTTCCCCCACTTTGCACAAAATGCCGTTAGTCGCCGCCCCCCGCGATGGATTAAAGTAACGCCCCCAGCCCTGGCGTACTTCGAACGTCCTCGGCCACCCTTTTGCAGGAACAGTCATCGATGGAACATCGTGAAGCGCTACTCGCGCTGCGAACCTTTCTTTCAACGCAGATTCTCGGCCAGGAAAAACTCATCGAGCGCTTGCTCATCGCCCTGCTCGCCGACGGCCACATGCTGGTCGAGGGCGCCCCTGGCCTGGCCAAGACCAAGGCCATCAAAGAACTTGCCGAAGGCATCGAAGCCCAGTTCCACCGCATCCAGTTCACCCCTGACCTGTTGCCGGCCGACATTACCGGTACGGAAATCTACCGCCCGGAAACCGGCAGTTTCGTGTTCCAGCAAGGCCCGATTTTCCACAACCTGGTGCTGGCGGACGAAATCAACCGCGCCCCAGCCAAGGTTCAGTCGGCCTTGCTCGAAGCCATGGGCGAGCGGCAAGTCAGTGTCGGACGCAGCACCTATGAACTGTCGCCCTTGTTTTTGGTGATGGCCACACAGAACCCTATCGAGCAGGAAGGCACCTACCCGCTGCCCGAAGCCCAGCTCGACCGCTTCCTGATGCACGTGAAGATCGGTTTCCCGGACGCGACGGTTGAACGCAAGATCCTGCAACAGGCCCGTGGCGAAGCCCTGAACGGCGAAGCGAAACCTGAGCGTCGGGTTACCCAACAGACGATCTTCGCCGCACGCAAGGAAATCCTCGGCTTGTACATGGCCGACGCCGTGGAGGAATACCTGGTGCAACTGGTCATGGCCACCCGCACCCCGGCCAAGTTCGATCCGGAAATGGCCGAGTGGATCGCCTACGGCGCCAGCCCGCGCGGTTCGATTGCCCTGGACCGCTGCGCCCGCGCCCACGCCTGGCTGGCCGGGCGCGACTTCGTCAGCCCGGAAGACATACAGGCCGTGCTGTTCGACGTGCTGCGCCATCGCATCATTCTTTCCTTTGAAGCCGAAGCCGCTGGCATCGACCAGGACCGGGTGGTCCAGCGGATTCTCGACGTCGTAGCCGTCGCTTGACCCCGATGAAAGCCAGCCTGCCGCCCGAACCGGGCATCCGTGTCAGCCTCGCCGACCTGATCGAGATGCGCCATCGCGTGCGCGAAGTGCAGCTGTTTTCCACGCCGAGCCAACGCAGCCCGCTGATCGGCCTGCACCATTCCAAATTGCGCGGCCGTGGCGTCGACTTCGATCAGGTACGGGTCTATCAGGCCGGCGACGATGTGCGCACCATTGACTGGCGCGTGACCGCACGCACCCAGGAGCCTCACACCAAGCTGTTCCACGAAGAACGTGAGCGGCCGATTTTCATCATGGTCGAACAAAGCCGCCGGCTGTTTTTTGGCTCGGGCCTGATGTTCAAATCAGTGCTCGCCGCACAGGCCGCGAGCCTGATCGGTTGGGCAGCCCTGGGGCATAACGACCGGGTCGGCGGGCTGGTGTATGGCGACAATCAGCACTACGAAATCAAGCCTCGGCGCAGCAAGCAAAGCCTGCTGCAGCTGCTCAATCGGCTGGTGCGGGTCAATCAGTCGCTCAACAGCGAAAGCGAACCGGACCGTGATGCCTTTGGTATCGCCCTGCGCCGCGCCCGGGAAGTGTCCCGCCCGGGCAGCCTTGTGATTGTGATTTGCGATGAACGCGCGCTTTCGGAAAGCGCCGAGCAACAGCTGAGCCTGTTATCACGTCATTGCGACCTGTTGTTGCTCCCGGTGTCCGATCCGCTGGATCATGCCCTGCCCGCCGCGGGACTTTTACGTTTCGCCGAGCGTGGAGCGCAACTGGAACTCGATACGCTGAATTTCGACCTGCGCCAGACTTACCGGGCTCAGGCCGAAGCACGCATCGCTCGCTGGGAGCTGCTCGCGCAGAAACTACGGGTACTGATGATGCCTTTGAGCACTCAGAGCGAGATGGTCGAACAACTGCGCGAATACCTGAACCCACAGAAACCGGGGAAAGGTCGATGAGCAGCCTTGATCAACTGCAACCCCTGATATCCCCGCCACCGGTGGAATTCTGGCCTCCGGCACCGGGTTGGTGGTTGCTGCTTTTATTGGTGCCACTGATCGGTTTGGGCCTGTGGAAGCTGCGTCGCCTTATTCTGGACAAGCGCCCAGTGGTACGTGCTGAACAGCCGCTTGACCCGGTGCGTCTTGCCGCCCTGGCGGAGCTGGCCTTGATGCCCAAACCCTACGACGGTGCGCCAGCCGGTGCCTGGCTGCAGCAACTCAACGGCTTGCTCAAACGCCTGTGCCGCAACCATTACCCCTACAGCCAGAGCCATACCCTCAACGGCCGCAAATGGCTGGCGTTCCTCGACAACCGCTGCCCGGCGGCCGGGCTGACTCGCTGGATGGTGCTTGTGGAGGGCGCCTACAAACCCGAATGCAAGCTCGACGACAAGGCGATCGCCGGCCTGACCCAGGCCGTCGACACATGGATTCGCAAGCATGTTTGAATTTGCCTGGCCGTGGATTTTTGCCCTTCTGCCGCTGCCGTGGCTGATGCGCATCGTATTGCCGGTGGCCGACAGTGGCGAACCGGCACTCAAGGTCAGCTTCCTGAGCGATCTCGAAGGCCTCGCCGGGCGTCGCGCCCGGGCCAACCTGCCGGCATGGCGCCAACAGACGCCGTTCATTTTGCTGTGGCTGTTACTGCTGGTCGCGGCGGCGCGCCCGCAGTGGCTCGGCGAACCCTTGCCGATCGCCGCCAGCGGCCGCGATCTGCTGGTGGCGGTGGACGTTTCCGGCTCCATGGATTTCCCTGACATGCAGTGGCAGGACGAAGATGTGAGTCGACTGTCGTTGGTCCAGCACCTGCTCGGCGACTTCCTCGAAAGTCGCGAAGGTGACCGCGTCGGCCTGATCCTGTTTGGCAGCCGGGCCTACCTGCAGGCACCGCTGACCTTCGACCGCCACACCGTACGCGTCTGGCTCGACGAAGCGCGCATCGGCATTGCCGGCAAAAACACCGCCATCGGCGATGCAATCGGTCTGGCCCTCAAACGCCTGCGTTTGCGTCCTGCAACAAGCCGCGTGCTGATACTGGTCACCGACGGCGMCAACAATGGCGGTGAAATCGATCCGCTCACCGCCGCCCGACTGGCGGCCCAGGAAGGTGTGAAAATCTACCCGATCGGCATCGGTGCCGATCCGGAACAAAGTGGCTCCGTGGGGTTCCTCGGTGTCAATCCGAGCCTGGACCTCGACGAGCCGTCCCTGAAAGCCATCGCCGAAGCCACCGACGGCCAGTATTTCCGCGCCCACGATGGCAAGGAACTGCAATCGATCAAGGACACCCTTGACCAACTGGAGCCCGTGGCCCAACAACCCACCCAGGCCCGCCCGACTCAAGCGTTGTATCACTGGCCGCTCGCCTTGGCGCTGTGCTTGAGCATACTGCTGGTGGTTCCCGTACTCTGGCCGGACAACCCGTTGCAACGCCTGTTTACCAAGGATCTGTATTTGCAAACGCAATTGCTGCCCGACTGGCGCCAGCGTCTTAAACGCCTGCGTCTGCGGAGGCGCCGATGAGTGCGCTGTGGCCCTACTGGTTCCGGCCCTGGTGGCTACTATTGCTGCCGGTGCTTGGCTGGTTGCTCTGGCAACTCTGGCACCGCAAGAAGCGCGCCGGGCGCTGGCAGATGATCCTGCCGCCGGCCTTTCACTCGGCACTGCTCAGCGGCGGCAGTGGTCGCGACAGTAAACTGCCCTGGGTCGCGCTCGGCGTGGCGTGGCTGTTGACCGTGCTCGCGCTGTTGGGTCCGGGTTGGGAACGCGTCGAGCAAACCAGCCAGAAACCCGCGGACCCGTTGGTGGTGGTTCTTGAACTGACCCCGGAAATGCTCGCCACCGACGTCACGCCCAATCGGCTGGAACAGGCCCGGCGCAAGCTGTACGACCTGCTGCAGGTCCGCAGCGACGCGCAAACCGCCATTGTCGTCTATGCCGGAAGTGCCCACACGCTGGTACCGCTGTCAGATGATCTTTCCACCAGCCGCAACCTGTTGGATGCACTGAAACCGTCGTTGATGCCAGAGCCCGGTCATCGCGCCGATCTGGCGGTACTCAAGGCCCTGGCGCTGCTCGAACAGGCTGCTTTGGGCGACGGTCGGATCCTGCTGATGGGTTCGTCCCTGACCGAACCAGAGCGGCTGGGCATCCGTCGCGCGCTGAACGGCAAATCGACTCAATTCCTGATGCTCGGCATCGGCACCGCCGAAGGCTCGCCCATCACCCAGGAGGACGGCAGTTTCCTCAAGGATGAACAAGGCGCCATTCTCGTGCCGCGCCTCGACGAGCCCGGCCTGAAAGGTTTTGCCAACGACCTGGATGGACGCTTTCGCCAGGCGCGCCTGGACGATAGCGACCTGCACGCCCTTGGCCTGCTCGACGGTCCACGCAATTTGCGCAACGACGGTCAGACCTTGCGCCTCGACACCTGGGCCGACCAGGGTTACTGGCTGCTGCTGCCACTGCTGCTGCTCGCGGCCTGCGCAGGACGTCGTGGTTGGTTGCTGTGTCTGCCGCTGCTATTGGCGCTACCGCAACCCGGCTATGCCTTCGACCTCGCAGACCTGTGGCTGCGTCCTGATCAACAAGGCGTGCAATTACTCAAACACAAGCGTCCGGCCGAGGCCGCCCGGCGCTTCGAAGACCATCAGTGGCAAGGCGTGGCGCTCTATGAAGCCGCAGACTACGCCGGCGCCGCCGAGCGGTTTGCCGAGGGCAACGATGCCCATGCCCACTACAATCGGGGCAACGCCCTGGCCAAGAGTGGTGAGCTGGAGGCCGCCCTGGACGCTTACGAACAGGCACTGGAACGTCAACCTGATTTGCGTCCGGCACTGACCAACAAGGCGCTGGTGGAACGTCTGCTCAAGGAGAAAAACACTCCCCCCCCTCCTGAGCCAGACGCAGCCAGCAACGCCCGGCCCGAAGCCGAATCGCAGGAACCACCGCCCGGTGCTGCTGCCCAACCCTCGAGCAGCGACGATGGGCAACCGCCCAGCCCGGGTGAGCAACAACCGCCCACCACACCGCCGAAACCGGGAACCAACGAAGTACCAGGCAGCGAACTGGGTGACGAACAACACACTACACCACCCTTGCGCCCGGCCACCGGCGGTATCGAAGGTGAACAGCGCCAGGCACTGGAGCAGTGGCTGCGGCAGATTCCGGATGACCCTGGTGAACTGCTCAGGCGCAAATTCTGGTACGAACAGCAACAACATCAGGATCAGGAAGAAACTCGATGACCCGCTTCACCGTTTTATTGCTCGCGCTGCTGCATGGCCTGTTGTTCTGCGCGGTTCAGGCACAGGCAGCAGAGCTGGTCGCCAGTGTGGACCGCAGTCGCCTCAGCTCAGGCGAGACGGTCGAGCTGACCCTGGAATCCACCGATGTCACTCAGTTCGGCAAACCCGACCTGGTACCGCTGGAGCCGTTGTTCGAAGTGCGCGGCACACGCCAGGTCAACCAGTTGAACACCCTCAGCGGCGAAAACCAGGCCGCCACGCGCTGGATCGTCACCCTCCTGCCCCGGCAAAACGGCAGCGTGGTGATTCCGCCACTGCAACTGGGCGAACTGCAGAGCCAGCCGATCACCCTGCAAGTGGTCGAGAGCGAAACACCGGACAACCCGAACAAACGGGCCCCGGTGTTCATCGATGCCAGCCTCGATCAAACCAGTGTGTACGTTCAGGCTCAGGCGGTCCTGACCCTGCGTATCTACCATTCGGTTTCGCTGTACGACGACAGCAGCCTGCCCCCCTTGCAGATACCAGATGCGCGCATCGAGCAATTGGGCGACTCACGCACCTACGAAAAAGACATCGATGGTCAGCGCCACGGCGTGATCGAAATGCGCTATGCGATCTACCCGCAACACAGTGGCGAACTGATCATTCCGGCGCAGGTCTTCAACGCCGCGCTGGTCGATGCGCAACCGACCCAGGACGCCGCCCAAGGGCCGAAATCCGGCAAGCTGATGCCCGTCACCTCGACCGAACTACTGTTGACGGTCAAGGCCAAACCCATCACCTATCCGGCCGACGCACCCTGGCTGCCTGCGCGCAGCCTGAGCCTGAGCGAAAGCTGGAACCCGGAGCCGGACCACACCCAGGTCGGCGATTCACTGACCCGCAGCCTGACAGTGACGGCCGAAGGCTTGTCCAGCACCCAACTGCCACCACTGCCCGGCACCGATGTCGGCGGCCTGCGCCGCTACCCGGATCAACCGGTGCTCGGCAACCAGAACAGCGAACGCGGCCTGGTCGGCAGCCGTGAAGACCGAGAAGCCCTGGTGCCGACACGGACCGGCGCCATCGAGCTGCCCACCGTCGACCTGGTCTGGTGGAACACCTTTGAAGACCATCTGGAACACAGCAGCCTGCCGGCTCGCACGCTGCACGTGGCGGCCAATCCGAGCCTGGTGGTGGACACCCCGTCCGGCGCCTCACCGATCGATGCCAGCGCCGACAGCGAAGCGCTCTGGCGCTGGAAGCTCAGCACCTTGATCCTGGCCTGCACCACCCTGCTCGGCTTCGGCCTCTGGTGGCGTGGCCGCTGGCAACCGGCGGTGGCGCGTGTCGCGCAAACCGGCCCGAGCCCACGCACCGTACTCGACGACCTCAAGCGCGCCTGCCAGGCCAACGACTCCCACGCCACCCGCCAGGCCCTTGACGCCTGGGCCCGGCAACAACCGGAAACCCTGGCCGACATGGCCGCCCGCTTCGTGCCACTGTCCGACGCCCTCGACGGCCTGAACGGCGCGCTGTACAGCGAAACCGGCCAGTACTGGCAAGGTGAGGAGTTGTGGCGGGCGATCAAGGCAATCCCGATGGCCGAACGGGTGCAGGATCCGGTTGGTGAGAGTGGGTTGCCGCCGCTTTATCCCAAGTAAACACCGACCCTTGTGGCGAGGGGGCTTGCCTGTGGCGAGGGAGCTTGCTCCCGMTCGACKGCGCAGCAGTCGCATCCCGGTCGACTCGGACCTTTGGGTGTACTTCATCGCCTGGTAATGGGGCTGCTTCGCAGCCCAGCGGGAGCAAGCTCCCTCGCCACAGGTGTACGGTTCGAAGACATCCATGCAGCGACCAGACTTTTTTACCAGTAAACTCTCCCCCCTTTCGCCGCCTTCATTTTTCCCGCGGCCATTACCCATTTTGTAGCGGAGTCCGCCTTGCGCTTGTTTCACACCTCCGACTGGCACCTCGGGCAGAACCTGCACGGCCAGGATCGCGATTTCGAACACGGCTGTTTTCTCGAATGGCTGTTGCACCAGCTGAAACTGGATCAACCGGATGTGCTGTTGATCGCCGGCGATATCTTCGACACCGTCAATCCGCCGGTCAAAGCCCAGGAACGCCTCTACGACTTCATCGTCAGCGCCCACGAACAGCAGCCCGCGCTGACCATCGTGATGATCGCCGGCAACCACGATTCCGGCTCGCGGATCGAACTGCCCGCACCGTTGATGCGCCGCTTGCGCACTCATGCGCTCGGCCGCGTGCTGTGGCTGGATGACGGGCAACTGGACGCCGAGCGCCTGTTGCTGCCCTTGCCGGATGCCAGTGGTGAAGTCGCCGGCTGGTGCCTGGCGCTGCCATTCCTGCGCCCGGCGGAAGTCACCGGCGCGCATTTGGGCGACAACTATTTGCGCGGGATCGGTCAGGTGCATGAGTGGCTGATCGAAGCGGCCAACGCCAAGCGCCAGCCGGGCCAGGCACTGATCGCCATCAGCCACGCACACATGGCCGGCGGCTCGGTGTCGGAAGACTCCGAGCGCAGCCTGATCATCGGCAATGCCGAGGCCCTGCCCGCCAACCTGTTCGGGTCGAGCATCAGCTATGTCGCTCTCGGCCACTTGCACAAGCCGCAGAAGATCAACGGCGAGGAGCGCATCCGCTACAGCGGCTCGCCGATCCCCCTGTCGTTCTCCGAGATCAGCTATCAGCACCAAATTCTCGACATCAAGCTCGACGGCGAAACCCTGCTCAGCGTCGAGCCGAAGCTGATCCCCCGCGCGGTCAACCTGCAACGTATCGGCCCGGCGCCATTGAGCGAGATCCTGCTGCAACTGGCGGACCTGCCGAACATCGACCTGTTGGCCGAGATCCAGCGCCAGCCATGGCTGGAGGTGCGGGTGCGCCTCGATGAACCGCAGCCCGACCTGCGCAATCAAGTGGAAACCGCCCTGCAAGGCAAGGCCGTGCGCCTGGTGCGCATCGCCGCCGAATACGCCGGTAACGGTGGCCGTGACGGTGCCAACGAAAGCAGCACGCTGATCGAACTGGACCAGCTCACGCCTCAGGAACTGTTCAGCCGCGCCTGGCAGGACAACTATGGCAGCGAGGTCGACGAACAGACCCTCAAGGACTTTGCCGAGCTGTTGCAGGACGTACAGATGGAGAGCGAACAACCATGAAAATCCTCGCGATCCGCCTGAAAAACCTCGCCTCCCTGGCCGGGCCATTTGAAATCGACTTCACCGCCGAACCCCTGGCCAGTGCCGGACTGTTCGCCATCACCGGCCCCACCGGCGCCGGCAAAAGCACCTTGCTCGATGCCCTGTGCCTGGCGCTGTTTGGCGCCGTACCGCGCCTGAACAACACCGGCCGCGATGCCAAGGTCCCGGACGCCGATGGCGAAATCGCGACCGGCGACCCGCGCACCCTGCTGCGTCGCGGCACGGGTGAAGGCTATGCGGAAGTGGATTTCGTCGGTGTCGACGGCCGCCGCTATCGCGCCCGTTGGGAAGCCAATCGCGCCCGGGACAAGGCCGCCGGCAAGCTGCAGGCCAGCCGCCAGAGCTTGCGTGACATCGATCAGGATCAATTGCTCGCCAGCCAGAAAGGCGAATACAAGACTCAGCTCGAAGCCGCGCTGGGGCTGAATTTCGAACAGTTCACCCGCGCGGTGATGTTGGCGCAAAGCGAGTTCAGTGCGTTCCTCAAGGCCGATGACAACGACCGCAGCGAACTGCTGGAAAAACTCACCGACACGGCACTCTACACCCGCCTCGGTCGTCGCGCCTTCGACAAGACCAAAGAGGCTCGCGAGGCGCACAAGCTGCTGCAGGATCAGGCCAGCGGTGTGACGCCGCTGTCGCCCGAAGCCCGCGCAGAACTGGATGAGCGCTTCAACCAGGCGCAACAACAACTCAAGACCCAACAGGCGCAACTCAAACAGCTTGAGCTGCAAGACACCTGGCTCAAGGACCTGCGTCGATTGCAGGACGAACATCTGGCCGCCAGCGAACAACTGCAATCGGCACAGACCCACTGGGAGGCCCTGGCCAGTGAGCGTATGAAGCTCACCCACCTCGAACAGCTGGCCCCGCAACGGCACCAGTTCGCCCGTAAAGCCGAGGTCGATGGGCTGCTGACACCCTTGGCGGCGCAAATTGCCTTGCACACGCAGCAGCACGGCGAACTCGGCGAGCGTCAGACGCAGCTCGAGCAACAGCTTAGCGCCGCCCGGATCGCGTTGAACGAAGCGCAACAACGGCAAACCGCCAGCGCGCCGCTACTGCGCCAGGCCTTCGAAGCGCAAAGCACCCTCGCCCGCCTCGCCAAGGACACCGCCCTCAGTGCCGAGGCAAAGCAAAATGCCGAGCAGGCCTGCGGCCAGGGCCAGAGCACGATTCAGACCTTGCTCGATCAGCAAACCCGGGGCGCCGGGGACTTGCAGCGCATCGCCACCGAGCTGGAGCAAAGCACGCATCTGGCTCCGCTGAGCGATGCCTGGAATGCCTACCGTGATCGCCTGCAACAGTTGGTGCTGATCGGCAACCGGTTGAATCAGGGTCAGGCCGAACTGGCCAGCCTCGAACAAAACGCCACGAGCACCGAACAAACGCTCAGCGCACAGAAGCAGCAACTGGAGGTGCTGTTCAAGGAGGCCGGCGCCGAACCGGATGCCGTCGCCGAGCAGATCGGTATTCTGGGCAGCCTGTTGCAGGACAACCGCAAGCAACTGCGCGCCGTCGAAGACCTTGCGCGCCTATGGGCCAGCCAGCAGGACCTGGACAAGCGCGGCGCCGAGCTGCAACAACGCCAGCTCACCGCGCAGCAGGAACGTGAACGCCTGACCCAGGACGGGGTCAAGGCCAAGGCTGATTTGAGCGTTGCCGAACAGACCCTCAACGTCACCCGCGAACTGCTGGAGCGCCAGCGTCTGGCGCGCAGTGCCAGTGTCGAAGAGCTGCGCGCGCAGTTGCAGGACGACCAGCCATGCCCGGTCTGCGGCAGCAACGAGCATCCCTATCATCAGCCCGAAGCCCTGTTGCAAAGCCTCGGCCGTTTTGATGAAAGCGAACAGGCCAACGCGCAGAAGGCCGTTGACCTGCTCAAGGAAAAACTCACCGACTTGCGCGCCGAAGTCGGCGGGCTGATCGCCCAGCAAAAGGAACTGCTGCAACAGCAAGAGCAACTGGCGACTCAGCAGCAGGCCCTCGCCCCAAGCCTGGAAGCGCATCCGCTGGCTGCCCAACTGCTCAATCAGGATGCCGCCAAACGCGATGCCTGGCTCATTCAGCAAAACAGCCAGCTCAACCAGAGCATCAGCCAGGACGAGCAACGGCAGAGCGCGCTGCTCACCCTGCAACAGGATGCCGCACGCCTGACCCAGCAACTGCGCCATGCCGAAACCGCGCACCAGCAAGCGGCCCAGCACCTGAGCAATCAACAGCGCGAACTGGGCAACGACCGCCAGCGTCTGGACGAAGAACTCAGCGCATTCGCCCATCTGCTGCCAGCCGAGACCCTGCAAGCGCTGCGCGTCGAGCCGGCCGCGACCTTCATGCAGCTCGACCGGCAGATCGCCGAGCGCCTGGCGCAACTCGAGCAACAAAAGGAAGAACTGGCCGAGCAGCAACAGCGTCAGCAAAACCTGGAGAAGGAACAGGATCGCCAGCAAAGCCGCGTGCAGCAATTGCAGGCCGCCGAACAGCAGTTCAATGGACTGGCCGAGCAGCAACAGGCTTGCCAGCACACACTCGGGCAATTACTCGGTGAGCACAGCAGCGCCGAGCACTGGCAGCAGCAACTGGAACAGGCCGTGGAACAGGCGCGCAGCGCCGAAGCCAGCACCGCGCAGACGCTGCAAAGCGTCGTCACGCAATCAGTGCAACTCGCCGCCGAGCTCAAGGCCCAGCAGGAACGCCTGCACGCACTGGAAGGCGAAGAACGTGAGCTCGCCGGCAAAATCGGCGACTGGCGTGCCCGCCATCCCGAACTGGATGACGGCGGCCTCGAAGACCTGTTGCGCGTCGACGACACCCAGGTCAGCGAACTGCGCCAGCGCTTGCAGCACAGCGAAAAAGCCATCGAACAGGCCAGCGTCCTGGTGCAGGAGCGCGACAAGCGCCTGCTCGATCACCAGACTCAACAGAACGGCAACCTCGATGCCGAGCAGTTGGCCAGTGCGC
This sequence comes from Pseudomonas sp. P4_C1, assembly GCF_056402155.1. Taxonomy (NCBI): domain Bacteria; kingdom Pseudomonadati; phylum Pseudomonadota; class Gammaproteobacteria; order Pseudomonadales; family Pseudomonadaceae; genus Pseudomonas; species Pseudomonas sp. P4_C1. The sequence goes on along the minus strand of NZ_JBFUHY010000055.1, from coordinate 11,277 downwards.
TGATCGACCTGCAAAACCTCGCCGTCACCAGCGAACAGCACTGCGCCGAACTGCGCGCCGAGCAGGCCGAGGACCAGCGCCGGCAGAACGTCAATCAGGCCCTGGCACAACAGATTGCCGACGCCTACAGCGAATACCAGCGCTGGGCGCGCCTGAATGCGTTGATCGGCTCCGCCACCGGCGACACCTTCCGCAAGATCGCCCAGGCCTACAACCTCGACCTGCTGGTGCACCACGCCAACGTGCAATTGCGCCAACTGGTGCGCCGCTATCGCCTCAAGCGCGGCGGCAGCATGCTCGGGTTGCTGGTGATGGACACCGAAATGGGCGACGAACTGCGTTCGGTGCATTCACTGTCCGGTGGCGAGACCTTCCTGGTATCACTGGCGCTGGCCCTTGGCCTGGCATCGATGGCGTCGAGTACGCTGAAAATCGAATCGCTGTTCATCGACGAAGGCTTCGGCAGCCTCGATCCGGAATCCCTGCAACTGGCCATGGACGCCCTCGACGGCCTGCAAGCCCAGGGCCGCAAGGTCGCGGTGATTTCCCACGTGCAGGAAATGCATGAACGGATTCCGGTGCAGATTCAGGTCCAACGCCAGGGCAACGGCCTGAGCACCCTGGAGGTGAAATGAATACTCTGTATTCCTTCCGCCGCTGCCCGTACGCCATGCGCGCACGCATGGCCCTGCGTTACTCGGGAGTGGCCGTGGACATCGTCGAAGTCAGCCTGAAGGCCAAGCCCGCCGAAATGCTCGCGCTGTCGGGCAAAGGCACGGTGCCGGTGCTGAGCACCGATGGCCGGGTGATCGACGAAAGCCTCGACATCATGCACTGGGCCCTGGCGCAGAACGATCCGCAGGACTGGCTGCTCAAGGATGATCCTGTGGCAGCGGCACAAATCGCCTCGCTGATCGAACAGAACGATCAGGTGTTCAAGGTACACTTGAATCGCTACAAGTACGCCGAGCGTTATCCCGAGCAGCCGATGGAGGTTTATCGCGGCGAGGGCGAGGTATTTCTGCAAAGGCTGGAGGTATTGCTGGAAAGACGCGATTACTTGCTGGCCGATCATCCAAGCCTGGCCGAAGTGGCGTTGATGCCCTTCGTGCGCCAGTTCGCCCATGTCGACCGCGACTGGGTCGCGCAGACGCCGTATCGGCGCTTGCAGGACTGGTTGCAGCGGTTTCTGGAGTCGGATTTGTTTACCGGAGTGATGCGCAAGTAAGCCGCCGCACACTGTGGTGAGGGGGCTTGCCCTAATGCCAGTCAGTTAAGGAGCAAAACCTGTGGGAGCGAGCTTGCTCCGGGCGGCGTTCCGACGATAGCGGACTGTCAGGTAACGCAGGTGTTGACTGTGCGATCGTCATCGCGAGCAAGCTCGCTCCCACAGGGGTGCGGTGTTCGAAGCGTTAATTGATCGGCATTAGGGCAAGCCTCCTCGCCACAAAGCCTTTCATCGACAGTGGGCTTCAGGCCAACACCTCACACATCCCGAGCGCCGAGCAATCCACCTGGAACGGCCCGAAAACCACCCCTTCTGTCCTGATCGGCGGATTGCCGGTCAGCATGCCCTGGGCACTGGCGTTTTCGATGCTGCGGGCAATGTTGTGGTTGGCTTCGATGGCCCGTGCCACCGAGCCCGCCGAGCCCTGGCCGATCCCCAGCAGGGAGGATCCGTTGGTCATGAACGCCAGGAAGGCGATGACCCAGAGTCTGTGCCCTTTCATGCGCCGACGACTCCCGCGAGTTCAGCCTGATCAACGCCCGCGTTTTGCGCACGGTGTTCAAACTGGATGCCGGGATGAGCGACCTGGATCGGTGCTTCAAAGGTGGATTGCGCCTGCGGCGAAAGGCTGACCAGCAGCACCATGGCAAGGTAAAGACCGATCGCCACATAGGCGCCGTGTTTGGCAGAAGTGAGAATTGCGCTGGCCATGATGTTCTCCGCAGGCATGTTTCAATGCCCACAGAATCGATCAAAAAAGCCTGGGTAACCACTCAGGGTTATCCATAGTGACCATCAACTTCATTGATCATTAAGCCAGACTATTTCAGTCTTCAATAAAACTCATCAAGCGTTCGCGGGCAGCGTCCGGCTCACTCGGAACAGGGTCTACCGCCGATAGAATGGGGGTGGAATAGAGAAAAAGAAGAACCAATGCCAGACGCGTCACCATGCTGCCGATCCTTGCCGTGAGGAGGAGTCAAAAAATCAGCGTCAATTTAAACGCATGGCAATGTGATATCAAGCGCGACGTTGATGGCAAACTGATACCGTCGCAAATGCGTTATGCAGGAGCGACATCACTCTGATCGTTTTCAACACCTGCGTTTCAACATCAGGGTATTCGATCATCAGTGACTTCGCTCCTGCATAAAGGCAGGGATGAACGCTCAGGCCTGGTTTTTGTGATCCAGCGCGGCGTAGAAATTGGCGCTCTGTTGCAGGTACTTCTGGGTGTAGCTCTGGGTGTGGGCTTTTTTGTCACTGATTTCAACGTTGGCACTGGCTGGCAGCGCAACGGTGGCAGAAATGGCGGAAGCGGCAATGACAGAGAAGATATTGAAGTTCATGGCGGTATTCCTCGGATTCAGTTGGCTTGCTTGCCCGGTGGGGCCGTGAAGCAAACTTAACCCTCGAGGGTTCGTGCCTTGAAATGCTTTGTAGCAGTACCAGATATCAGCGTCATTGATAAAAGCAGGCAGGCCCCATCAACCGGGGCCTGCGGCTTATTGACGCAGCAGAAACCTGAGGTCGCTCGGGGCGTCCATCGGCAGTTTTTGCACGGTCTTGCCCAGCAGACCAGTCCTGGCATCGCGTTCGACGACGACAATCTGGTTGCTCTTCTGATTGGCGATCAACAGGAATTTGCCACTCGGATCGAGGCTGAATTCCCGCGGATGATCGCCCTCCACCGCCCGCCGTTGCAGCTCCTTGAGGTGGCCGGTGGCCGGATCGATGGCAAACACCAGCAGTTGATTGGCCGTGCCACGGTTGCTGACGTAGAGGAACTTGCCGTCAGCCGAGGCATGCAACGCCGCCGCAGCCTTGTCCGAGACGGGTTGCCCGGCAGCCAGATCAACCATCTGCGTCTGTTCGAGTCGGCCGTCGTGGTAATCGAACACCGCCACTTGCGCGCTCATTTCCATGGTCAGCCAGGCGTGTTTGCCATCGGCGCTGAACAGCAGGTGGCGCGGCCCGCTGCCCGGCGGCAGCTGCACGAATGCCGGGGTGGCCGGGGTCAACGGCAGTTGCGGGTTGGCCTTGGGGTCGAAGCGGTAGGTAAACACCTTATCCGCCCCCAGATCATTGGCGAACACGTATTTACCGTCCGGCGACGGGATCGCAGAATGCACGTGGGCCGAGGCCTGGCGCTCGGGATTGACCCGGCTCGCCGGGTGGCTGCTCATCTGCACCACCGGTTTGAGCTTGCCATCGGCCGCCACCGGCAATGTCGCGAGGGTGCCGCCCGGGTCTTCGGCCACCGAGTAATTGCTGACGAACAAATGGCTGCCATCGGTGCTGAGACTGGAATGGGTCGGCTCGTTGCCCAGGCTTTGCACCTGGCTGATCAGGATCAGCGCATGGCTCTTGGGATCAATCGCGTAACTGCTGACGCGCCCGACCGGATCGGTCTGACCCGGGCCATTCTCGTTGACCACGAACAGGTGTCGCTGGTCCTTCGACAGGGTCAGCCACGACGGGTTTTCGCTCTTGATCACTTGCAGGGGGCTGGCATCGATCTGCCCGGTGCTGCTGTCGAACGCCAGGCGGTAGATGCCCTGACTTTGACCGGCGGTGTAGGAGCCCACCAGCAGCTGATAGTCATCGGCGGATGCGACCTGGACGCCCATGGCGCCGATGCTGCCAGCCATCAACAGAGGCCAGAGGTTACGCATCGCCTTGGTCGTCATCTTCGTTGTCACCGCTGACGACATCGCCCAGGCACACCAAACGGTGTTCACCCGAGTTACCGGTGATCAACCAGCTTTGCAGCGAGGTGTCGAAGGTCGCGGTCTGGATCTGCACCGGGGTGAACTCCCAGTGTTTGGCCGCACGGCCATCCATGCATTCAATGTGCAGGTTATCGAACTCGTCGAGGGCGAATTCGAAGGCATGCAGCCCGTCGATCTCCACCATTCCGCAGTGTTCGAGGGCATTGAGCAAGGTGTCGGTTGGGGAAGTCATGGCAATCAGTCTTTGAATGAGAAAAACGCAATGATAGCTCATGCACCGCATTCCCTGTGGGAGCGAGCTTGCTCCGGGCGGCGTTCCGACGATGGCGGAACATCAGTCAACACTTACATCGACTGGACTGCCGCTATCGCGAGCAAGCTCGCTCCCACAGGGATTGTGGTCAGCCGTTAAAGCGCCTCGCGCGATGGTTGCCCATCCACCAGACGCTGGATACGCAGCGGATTGCCGTTTTTCAGCGCATCCGGCAGCAAGCTGTCCGGGTAGTTCTGGAAGCACACCGGGCGCAGGAAGCGATCGATGGCCAGGGTGCCCACCGACGTACCGCGCGCATCGGATGTTGCCGGGTACGGTCCGCCATGCACCATCGAATCGCAGACTTCCACGCCCGTCGGATAGCCATTGAGCAGGATTCGTCCGACCTTCTGTTCCAGCAACGCCGTCAGCCCGGCGAACTGTTCGAAGTCTTCCGGCTCGCCAATGACGGTGGCGGTCAACTGACCGTGCAGGCCGTTCAAGGCGGCCGTCAGTTGCGCAGGATCGGCCACTTCAACCACCACCGTGGTCGGACCGAACACTTCCTCTTGCAACACTTCATCGCCGTCGAGCAGCAGGCTGACATTCGCCTTGAACAGCTGTGGCTGGGCCTGATTGCCCTGCTGCGGACTGCCGGCGAGGTGCTCGATGCCCGGATGAGCGAGCAATTTTTGCAAGCCCCGGCCATAGCTACTCAGGGTTCCGGCGTTGAGCATGGTTTGCGCCGGCTGATCCCCCATCAACCCGGCCACTTGCTGCACAAAGGCGCTGAACTGCGGCGAGCGAATGCCAATCACCAGTCCGGGATTGGTGCAGAACTGGCCGCAGCCCTGAACCACCGAAGCCGTCAGGTCTCGCGCGACGGTGTCGGCCCGCACCTGTAACGCCTCGGGCAACACGATCACCGGGTTGATGCTCGACATCTCGGCGAACACCGGAATCGGTTGCGCACGTGCCGCAGCCATATCGCACAAGGCTCGACCGCCCTTGAGCGAACCGGTGAAACCTACGGCCTGAATCGCCGGATGCTTGACCAGCGCTTCGCCGACGCCAGCGCCGTAGATCATGTTGAACACACCTGCCGGCATCCCGGTTTTCCCGGCGGCGCGAATGATCGCGTCGGCCACCTGCTCGGCCGTGGCCATGTGACCGCTGTGGGCCTTGAACACCACCGGGCAGCCGGCCGCCAATGCCGATGCCGTGTCGCCGCCAGCGGTAGAGAACGCCAACGGAAAGTTGCTGGCACCGAACACAGCCACCGGCCCAAGGCCGATACGGTATTGACGCAGATCCGGGCGCGGCAACGGTTGCCGCTCCGGCAATGCCCGGTCGATCCGGGCGCCATAGAAATCACCGCGACGCAAGACTTTGGCAAACAGGCGCATCTGCCCGCTGGTACGTCCACGTTCGCCTTGAATTCGGCCTGCAGGCAATGCGGTTTCGCGGCAGACCACGGCGACAAAATCATCACCGAGGGCATCCAGTTCATCGGCAATGGCCTCGAGAAACTGTGCCCGCCGCTCCGCACTCAAGCTGCGATAGGCCGGGTACGCGGAAGCCGCCGCGGTGGCCGCCGCATCGACTTCCTGCGGGGTCGCCTGATAAAAATCGTCGGGCAAGGCCTCACCGGTGGTGGCGTCGACACTCTGCAACTTGATGCTGCCGGCGGCGCTGCGTTGGCCGCCGATGTAGTTGTGACCAAGGATCCGGGTCATGGGTACCTCCTCAAAGTGTGCCGACGGTGCCGGGTTCGAAAGCCGCTGCGACCGGTGCGATGCCATTGATCAATGGCGCGCCGAACTCGGCCTGGGTGATCTCGAACACGTCGCCCGGTTGCGTGCGAATGCCGTCGGCGAAGGACAGGGTCGCGGTGCCAAAGAAGTGAATGTGCACATCCCCCGGACGCAGGAACTGGCTGTATTTGAAATGATGGAATTCGAGGTTGGCGAGGCTGTGGCACATGTTGGCCTCGCCGCTGAGAAACTCGTTCTGCCATAGCACTTCGCCGTCGCGCAGAATGCGGCTGGTGCCCGCCAGATGCTGCGGCAGTTCGCCGACCCGCAGTTCCGGGCCATAGCTGCAGCTGCGCAGTTTCGAGTGGGCCAGATACAGGTAGTTCTTGCGCTCCATGACGTGATCGGAGAACTCGTTGCCCACGGCAAAACCCAGGCGATACGGCTGGCCGTCGTGACCGATCACGTACAGGCCAGCGATCTCCGGCTCTTCACCGGCGTCCTCGGCAAACGGCGGCAGGGGAAACGGCTGCCCAGGCCTGACGACGATGCTGCCATCGCCTTTGTAGAACCATTCCGGTTGCACACCGGCTTCATCCGCCGCCGGTTTGCCGCCCTCCACGCCCCACTTGAAGATGCGCATGGTGTCGGTCATCGCCGATTCGTCGCCACTTTGCTGGTGCATCTTGTCCCGGGCCGACGCGCTGCCCAGATGGGTCAGGCCCGTGCCGCTGACCAGCAGGTGCGCCGGGTCCGGATGGTCCAGGGGCGGCAGAATGCGCCGTTGCGTCAGCAGTTCGGCGTAGTCGTGGCTGATGCCCAGCCCCAGACTTTGCACCTGTTGCTCAAGGCTTGCGCCCGCCTCGATCGCCGCCAATGCCAGATCGCGAACGGTGCGCGCGTCCTGCACTTCACGGACCAGGCCTGCCTCGACCACACCGACACGGCGTTCGCCGTTACTCAATTCGAACTGAACCAAACGCATGAAATTTCTCCTATTCCTTCAAAAACACCGCAGATCCCTGTAGGAGTGAGCCTGCTCGCGATAGCGATGTATCAGTCGCCGACAACATTGGATGTGCCGACGCTATCGCGAGCAGGCTCACTCCTACATTGCATTAGCGTGCACTTGCTGCAAATTGATCGACTGGCAGGACGTGTTTGCGCTCCAGCAGGCGATAGACGACGCCAGTCAGAATCAGCCCGAACACCATCACCCCGGAGAGGAAATACAGGCCGGACGCAAGATTGCCGGTGTACTCCTTCAACGCGCCGATCACGAATGGACCGAGGTAACCCCCGAGGTTACCCACCGAGTTGATCAAGGCGATCCCCGCCGCCGCACTGGCGCCGGCAAAGAATCGACCCGGCAGGGTCCAGAACACCGCGGTGCAGGAAAACAGTGCGAACGCCACCAGGCACAGCGCCGCCAGTTGCAGCACCGGCACCGCCAGCCAGGCGCTGAGGAACAGGCCAATCGCACCCAGTACGTAAAGCACGGCGAGGTGGCCGTAGCGGTCGTTCAAACGGTCGGAACTGCGCGGAATGATCAGCAGGCCGACGATCCCGAAGATGTACGGCACCGCGGAAACGAAACCGGTCACCAGGTCGCTGCCACCGAATTGCTTGATCAAGGTCGGTAGCCACAAACCCAGGCCATAGATACTCAGGGTCACCGGCAGGTAGAACAGCGCCAGCAACAGGACGCGTTTGTCCTTGAGGGCGTGCAGTGGATTGCCATGGCGGGTCTGGCCGTACGCGTCCAGATCCTTTTTCAGTTCGGTGCTCAGCCAGTCCTTTTCTGCCTGGTCCATCCACTTCACTTGTTGCGGGCCGTCGGGCAGGTAACGCAGCACCGGCCAGGTCAACAGAATCGCCGGGGTGCCGATGACGATGAACAGCCACTGCCAGCCGTGCAGCCCCAACACGCCGTCCATGCCCAGCAAGCCACCGGACACCGGGCCGGTGATCATCATCGCAATGGGTTGCGACAGGATGAACAGCCCGAGGATCTTGCCGCGATGGCGCACCGGGAACCATTGGGTGATGTAGTACAGAACGCCCGGGAAGAACCCGGCTTCGGCGGCGCCGAGCAAAAAGCGCATCACATAGAAGCTGTTCGGCCCCTGGACAAAGGCCATGCCGATGGTGATGGCACCCCAGGTGACCATGATCCGCGCGAACCAGCGCCGTGCGCCGAAGCGGTCGAGCATCAGGTTGCTGGGGATTTCCAGCAGGAAGTAGCCGATGAAGAACAGCCCGGCGCCAAGACCGTAGGCAGCATCGCCCAGGCCGATGTCCGCGCCCATGTGCAATTTGGCGAAGCCCACCGCGGAGCGGTCCACATAGGCGATCAGGTACAGCAGGATCAGGAAGGGAATCAGTTTCAGCGTGATGCGACGGATAAGCCGCAGTTCCTGGCTCATGAGATCGGTCTCCGATTGTTGTTGTTATGGAACCTCGGGGGACGCCTCTCGCGAAAAATTCGCCAGGGCCATCCCTCCGTTTGAGCGGACTATATAGTAATACTATTTACTCAACAACACTTCCAAAGCGCGGAATTTGCGCTTATGTTACGCCTCAGCTCGAACAATATAGTCATACAATAAGAGAATCGCTCATGTCTGATAAGAAACCCACCCTGCGCTCCGCCCAATGGTTTGGCACCGCCGACAAGAACGGTTTCATGTACCGCAGCTGGATGAAGAATCAGGGCATCGCCGACCACCAGTTCCATGGCAAGCCGATCATCGGCATCTGCAACACCTGGTCGGAACTGACCCCGTGCAACGCGCATTTCCGCCAGATTGCCGAGCACGTCAAACGCGGGGTGATCGAGGCCGGCGGCTTCCCGGTGGAGTTTCCGGTGTTCTCCAACGGCGAATCGAACCTGCGCCCGACCGCCATGCTCACCCGCAACCTGGCGAGCATGGATGTCGAAGAAGCCATTCGCGGCAACCCGATCGATGGCGTGGTGCTGCTGACCGGTTGCGACAAGACCACCCCGGCCTTGCTGATGGGCGCCGCCAGTTGCGACGTGCCGGCCATCGTGGTCACCGGCGGGCCGATGCTCAACGGCAAGCACAAGGGCAAGGACATCGGCTCCGGCACCGTGGTCTGGCAGCTCAGCGAACAGGTCAAGGCCGGCACCATCAGCATTGACGATTTCCTCGCGGCCGAGGGCGGCATGTCCCGCTCGGCCGGTACCTGCAACACCATGGGCACCGCCTCGACCATGGCCTGCATGGCCGAAGCGCTCGGTACATCCCTGCCCCACAACGCAGCGATCCCGGCGGTGGATGCGCGCCGTTACGTGTTGGCGCACATGTCCGGCATGCGGGCCGTGGAGATGGTGCGCGAAGACTTGAAGCTGTCGAAGATCCTGACCAAAGAGGCCTTCGAGAACGCCATTCGCGTCAATGCCGCCATCGGCGGTTCAACCAACGCAGTGATCCACCTGAAGGCCATTGCCGGGCGCATTGGCGTGGAACTGGACCTGGATGACTGGACCCGTATCGGTCGCGGCATGCCGACCATCGTCGACCTGCAACCGTCCGGGCGCTTCCTGATGGAAGAGTTCTATTACGCCGGTGGCTTGCCGGCGGTGCTGCGTCGCCTCGGTGAAGCCGACCTGATCCCGAACCCGCATGCCCTGACCGTCAACGGCAAGTCCATCGGCGAGAACACCAGGGACGCGCCGATCTATGGCGAGGACGAAGTGATCCGCACCCTCGACAACCCGATCCGCGCCGACGGCGGCATCTGTGTATTGCGCGGCAACCTGGCACCGCTGGGCGCTGTGCTCAAGCCGTCCGCCGCCACGCCCGAACTGATGCAGCATCGCGGTCGCGCGGTGGTGTTCGAGAACTTTGACATGTACAAGGCACGGATCAACGATCCGGAACTGGACGTGGATGCCGACTCGATCCTGGTGATGAAGAACTGCGGGCCGAAGGGTTATCCGGGCATGGCCGAAGTGGGCAACATGGGCCTGCCGGCCAAGCTGCTGGCCCAGGGTGTGACCGACATGGTGCGTATTTCCGATGCGCGCATGAGTGGCACTGCGTATGGCACGGTTGTCCTGCACGTCGCCCCGGAAGCCGCGGCCGGCGGCCCGCTGGCCGCAGTGAAGGAAGGCGACTGGATCGAACTCGATTGCGCCAGCGGCCGTTTGCACCTGGATATTCCGGATGCCGAACTGGCCGCGCGCATGGCTGATCTGCAACCGCCGCAGAACCTGATCGTCGGTGGCTATCGCCAGCTGTACATCGACCACGTGCTGCAAGCGGACCAGGGTTGCGACTTCGACTTCCTGGTGGGTTGTCGCGGGGCTGAAGTGCCGCGCCACTCTCACTGACAACACAAATCCCCTGTGGGAGCTAGCCTGCTAGCGATTTCGGCCTATCAGTTGATATTAATGTTGACTGACACTCCGCTATCGCCAGCAGGGCTAGCTCCCACATTTGGTTTGTGTATCCACCTCAAGTTTGTACCGCGCCTGCTATCATGCGCGACACCTATTCGCACAGGACCGCGCCGCTCCCCATGGATTACCGCAAACCCTCCGACCGCAAAAGCATGCACTCGCGCATCGTCCAGGAACTGGGCATGCAGATCGTCTCGGGACGGTTCCTGCCGGACGACAAACTGCCCGCCGAAGCGCTGTTGTGCGAAGAATATGCGGTCAGCCGGCCGGTGCTGCGTGAAGCCACCCGGGTCCTGGTTGCCAAAGGCCTGGTGTATTCCCGTCCGCGGGTCGGCACCGTGGTCAAGCCGCGCAAGGACTGGCACATGCTCGATCCGGACGTGCTGCACTGGTTGATGCAAAGCAGCCCGCAGAATCAGTTTTTCGACCTGCTGACCAGTGTGCGCAGCATCATCGAACCGGCTGCTGCCGCCCTCGCCGCGCAATTCGCCACGGATGCAGACATCGCGTCCATCGGTGAAGCCTACCAGCGCATGGAAGCCGCACCGACGCCGGAGGCGCTGTTGCAGCCTGACCTGGACTTCCACAGTCGCATTGCCGATGCCACGCACAACGACTTGCTGGCCAACCTGTGCAACATGCTCTCGGTGGCCATCGCCGAAGCCTTGAAACATTCGAACCAGCGGCCGAACCTGCATGAACTGGCGCTGCCACGGCACAAGGCAATCCTGACCGCCATCGAGAATCGTGATGCATTAGGTGCGCGGCATGCGACGCTGGTGCAACTGGACGATGCGCGCAGTGCATTGAATGTGGTGCTGGGTAGCGATCCTTCATAACGACCAAAGAACCCTGTGGGAGCGAGCTTGCTCGCGATGGCGGTT
>NZ_JBFUHY010000054.1:0-32875 GCF_056402155.1 Pseudomonas sp. P4_C1 | reverse complement strand
ATGTAACACCCGTCGTTGGTGGGACAACAGTCGATGGGCCTTGAATTGGGTGCTTAATCTCGCGTGGTTTGATCGCTTGGGACTTCCACGTCTCTCCTGACCTCAATCCCTCGAACCGCCCGGTGCGGACCCGCATGCCGGGTGGTGTGGCAGGGGTACGGTCTATGAAGGCCGTCCCCTATGCCGATTGGGGGGGGAGGCAGTGACACCGTGCTGAATTCATCGCAGGCAAGCCTGCTCCCACAGGAATGTGGATTGCCCGAGATCTAAAAGTCTTCACGAACACTGTGGGAGCGGGCTTGCCCGCGATGGCGGTGTACCTGATGGTGCGGGACTTGAATTAATAATCCCTGTTCAGGTGCAAAAACACTCAAAAAACCAGATTAATTTATATCCTGTGCACCATTTAACTTCATAAGTGCGACATTTTGCGCTGTTCTTGTGCGCAAGTCGTTTGTTACAGTCCGGCTCGATCTCCTACAACGACAATCAATCTGCCGAGACTTTTCCATGATCGAATCCGTCGAATCCTTTCTTGCGCGCCTGAAAAAACGCGACCCGGATCAACCCGAATTCCACCAGGCTGTGGAAGAAGTTCTGCGCAGTCTGTGGCCGTTTCTTGAGGCCAATCAGCATTACCTGACCTCGGGCATTCTGGAGCGCATCTGTGAGCCGGAGCGGGCGCTGGTGTTTCGCGTGTCGTGGGTCGACGATCAGGGCAAAGTCCAGGTCAATCGCGGGTTCCGCATCCAGATGAACAGCGCGATCGGCCCGTACAAGGGCGGTCTGCGTTTCCACCCGTCGGTGAACATGGGCGTCCTGAAATTCCTCGCCTTCGAACAGACCTTCAAAAACTCCCTGACTTCATTGCCCATGGGCGGTGGCAAGGGTGGTTCGGACTTCGACCCCAAAGGCAAAAGCGACGCGGAAGTCATGCGCTTCTGTCAGGCCTTCATGAGCGAGTTGTATCGCCACATTGGTGCGGACGTTGACGTGCCAGCCGGGGACATCGGCGTCGGTGCGCGGGAAATCGGTTTCCTGTTCGGCCAGCACAAGCGCTTGAGCAACCAGTTCACCAGCGTGCTGACCGGCAAAGGCCCAAGCTACGGCGGCAGCCTGATTCGCCCGCAAGCTACCGGTTTCGGTTGCGTGTACTTCGCCGAAGAAATGCTCAAGCGCCGTGGCCTGGCGGTCGAAGGCAAGCGCGTGGCGATTTCCGGTTCGGGTAACGTCGCGCAGTACGCCGCGCGCAAGGTCATGGATCTGGGCGGCAAAGTGATTTCGCTGTCCGACTCCGAAGGCACGCTGTATTGCGAAAGCGGTTTGACCGAAGAGCAATGGCTGGCCGTACTGGAGCTGAAAAACGTACAACGCGGGCGCATCCGTGAACTGGCTGGCCGTTTTGGCCTGGAGTTCCGCGCCGGTCAGCTGCCATGGAGCCTGAGCTGCGATATCGCGCTGCCGTGCGCGACGCAAAACGAACTGGATGTCGAAGCCGCCCGCACCTTACTGCGCAACGGCTGCATCTGTGTGGCCGAAGGCGCGAACATGCCGACCACCCTCGAGGCGGTGGACCTGTTCATCGAGGCCGACATTCTGTTCGCACCAGGCAAGGCGTCCAACGCCGGCGGCGTGGCGGTGAGCGGGCTGGAAATGTCGCAGAACGCCATGCGCCTGGCGTGGACCGGTGGCGAAGTGGACAGCAAGCTGCACGCGATCATGCAGTCGATTCACCACGCTTGCGTGCACTACGGCGAAGAGGACGGTCGGGTCAATTACGTCAAGGGCGCGAACATCGCCGGCTTCGTGAAGGTCGCCGATGCCATGCTGGCCCAAGGCGTCGTTTAAGTCGGTTCGATGCGAATCACTTCAATCATTTGATCCCCGGCGGGGCGCTGCCACAGTACTTCGTCGTTGAGTTGTGCGCCGAGCAGCGCCCGGCCCAGCGGTGAGCCCCAATTGATCAGGCCGTGGGCGGCATCGGCCTGATCTTCGCCCACCAGTTGTACCCGGCGCTCGGTGGCGTGTTCATCGGCGTAGGTCACCCAACTGCCGATTTGCACTTTCTGGGTCGAGGTCGCGGCGGGTACCACCTGAGCGCTGCCCAGGCGCTGTTTGAAATAACGCAGATCACGCTCGAGATCGGCCAGGCGCTGTTTGTCCGCCTGCTCACCTTTTGCCGATTGCTCGGCATGCAGGGTTTGCAGTTCGGCGACTTTGCCCTGCAACAGCTTCAGACCTTGCGGCGTGACGTAATTGGGCTGCGCGCTGACTTGCCGTTCGACTGGCTGATCGGCTTGCGCGGTGGCGTTATCTTCATTGACGAAGGCACGGCTCATGGAATTCTCCCGGTATAGGGTTTGGGTCATGGTCGCAGGCATCCGGTTTCACTGGATGTCTGAAAGCGACTTACGGCGAGCGATAGGCCCGGGTGGTGTCCTGGTCTTTCTGCTGCTGCCAGGCTTTGTCCCGTTCTTTCAGATGGCTGTTGCGCTCATCCCTTGGATACGCTGCCCATAGAGAAAGTCTAGAAGTGGATTCGTCGGGTGGTTGTGAAAGGTGTGTGATCAATCGTTTCGGCAAACGACGAGTCCCTGTGGGAGCGAGCTTGCTCGCGATGAGGGACTGACATTCAACAAGTGTGTTGGCTGAAAGGCCGCCATCGCGAGCAAGCTCGCTCCCACAGGGGGGTATCTGGTCAGTAGTGATACCACTTCAGCTCAAGCATCACTTCGTTCTCGGCCGTCGCCAAATGGCTGAACTCACGCTGGGCGCTCAAGCGCAGACCGAGATTGCGGGATATTTCCCACTGCTGGTTCAGGCTCAGGCTACGACGCACTTCGCCATTGGTGAAAAAATCACCCTTGGCTTCCAGGCTCAAGTTGCCCAGCGGATTTTTCCACAGCACACCACTGTTGAAGCCGGCGGCCGGCGCGATGAACGCGGCAAAATCATTGTTGTGCTCGATACGCACAGTGCCCAGGGCAAATCCGAGCAGGTCATCGCCCAATTGCCAGGTACCGCCGCCACCACCGTTGACGTGGCTGACCAGGGTCTGGTCATCATGTTTGCCCGGCACCTGCTCCAGGCCGCCGGTAACTTGCCATGACAGAGGTTGCAGCAACTCGTTACGCGGGGTCAGGGAGCGAATGGTCGCCAGGTCCAGGCGTTGCACTTGCCAGTCATTGCCTTCGTACTGGCGCAGTTTCAATTGCAGGATTTCGATCTGCGCGCCAAGGGGAAAGCTTTCGCTGTTGTCATTGAGGTCGTGATAAGCCATGCGCAAGCCGTACTCGCCAAAGGCTTTATCGCCACGGGTACCGAGGCCGAGTTGCCAGGTACGGGACTCGTGACCGTCTTCAGGCAGGCCGGGTTGCGGGATATCCAGCTCCGGCGCCGGATTCTGGTTGATTGCCCGCAACAGTTCGAAGCTGCGCTGGGCGCGCGCCGGGTCGCGCTCCCGGCCATTGGCGCGGTAGCGCTCCAGACGATAGGCCGCATCGATGATCAGCGCCTGGCGGTCGCGGGGTTGTGCTTTGAACGCCGGGTCCTGCAATTGGTTCTGATCGGCGCTGACTTTCAGTACCCATTGCTGCTCTTCAGGGTTAAACGGTTCGGCGCGACTGAGCAACTCGCGTTCCCGGGACGGACGATACTGGATGGATTCCACCAGCCCGGCATTTTTCACGGCTTTGACAGTGTCGGTGGGGATGGCCGTGAGCGGGAATTGTTCGGTCAGGCGCAAGCGCGGGCGGGCCACTTGCAGCAGTTCCAGCAAACGGTATGAGCAGTTTTCGTCGAAGAAGAAATAGTCGAACTTGATCTGCTTCAGTTCCCAGACGTGCTCGACCATGCGCGCGGTTTCCTGTTGGGTCAGGTTCAGGCGGTATTCCCACAGGTCGCGGTTTTCCAGGCTGCGGTATTCCGAGAGTTTTTCCTGGTAAGGCACTAGCGCAAACAGGCCGGGATAGCCGCCCATCAGGCCTTTCCAGGCATAGAGGATGCTGTTGTCCGAGCCCTCGATGTAGGCGCCGAAGTTGATCGCGTAACTGAGCAGCGAAGTCTTGTCGCTCTGCACTTCGGCCTGATCGATGCGCAGCAGGGTGTGGCCGAACATCGAGGACGGACTGTTCAGATACGCCGCCGGAAAGATCATCACCGTGCTGTCGGGCGAGACGTCCTTGAACCATTGCTTGAACCCGGCGCAGTCCGGCGTCGGCAGGCCGGTCAGGCCGAGTTGTTCTTTCAGCCAGCGGGTGCGCGCCGGGTAGACGCATTGAGCGTGTTGTTCACCGGCACTGGCCGGGCCGTACAAGGCTTGTACAGTCGCCGCCAGTTCATGGTCCGGACGTTCATTGCCGTCAGCGGCGAGGAAGAATTTCGGGTCGCTGACATAGCTGCGCCAGCCGCCGAGCTTGGCGGTTTCATAATGGCCCAGGGATATCCAGAAAGGGTCGTTGGCCAGTTGCTGCAAACGTTGAGGGTCGATCTGAGGCGCGGCGGATAGCGGGGCGCAGGCACACAGCGCCAGCCAGGCAAGGCGTTTGAGCATAGATGGCAACTTGAATACTTGAGAAAAAGACCCAAAAAGGGGCAGGTCCAAAAAACAAAAACCGCTTCCCGAAAGAAGCGGGGCGGGTCGAGCTTAAGCTTGAGTCGCGTACTTGGCCAGACGAGGGTCGGCTTTGAGCACGGCCAGGGTATTGGTATGCACGTCTTCGGCAGTCACGTCAGCCTTGCTGAAGATCTGCTGGAAGTGCTCGTGAGTGACGGCGGCGAAGTGCGCACGGTCTTCCGGCGCTACGCCCAGTACCACGGCATAGGTGGTCAGCGCTTCGCCCTGACCTTTGGCCATGTCTTCGGACAGCTCGTTCATCATGCCATTCATGGCAAACCAGGATTTACCGCCATAGGTCAGCGACGCGTTGGTTGCGCAACCGTTGGTACCGGAGGTCATGCCGAAGGTTGCGTTGCCGGAGGTGCCGTTGGTGGTGGATGCCAGGAAGTGAGCAGGAGTACCACGCTGACCTTCGAACAGCATGTTGCCCCAACCGCAATCCGGGCCGCCTGGCGCCTGAGCCATGGCGT
The DNA here is from genome assembly GCF_056402155.1 of Pseudomonas sp. P4_C1. NCBI lineage: Bacteria > Pseudomonadati > Pseudomonadota > Gammaproteobacteria > Pseudomonadales > Pseudomonadaceae > Pseudomonas > Pseudomonas sp. P4_C1. The sequence continues at coordinate 27,787 of NZ_JBFUHY010000054.1, read as the reverse complement.
TGATGGATACAGCAGTGAAGAGAGTACCGAGAAGAATCCGTTTCATAGCTTTGTTCTCTTTATGTGCCTACCAATGGATAAGTGGGCCGGTCATTAGTCCAGCCGAGCAGTCTGGAGTTTAGGCACGATCACGGGGTTCCGTGATTTTTTGCAAAGCATTCATGGGAAACCGCGGCGCAAGCCCGGCCCGCCTGGGGTTGGCGGATTGAAGATGCTCAGGCCTGCGGCACTCCTTGCCAGTCGGGCATGGGCGGCGCCAGAATGCTGCCATCTGCCCCGCCTGATTGTTAAGGAAGCCCGATGCCTGATCCTGTTGCTGCCAGCTTGCGTCTAGCGCCCGAAGCGCTGACCCGTCCGTTTTCCGCTGAACAGTTCAGCTTCTCCACCACCAATGATCTGGAGCCCTTTCGCGGTGTGCTTGGCCAGGAACGTGCGGTCGAAGCCTTGCAGTTCGGTGTGGCCATGCCACGCCCCGGTTACAACGTATTCGTCATGGGCGAGCCCGGCACTGGCCGGTTCTCGTTCGTCAAACGCTACCTCAAGGCCGAAGGCAAGCGCCTGCAGACCCCAGCGGACTGGGTCTACGTCAACAATTTCGATGAGCCGCGCGAGCCGCGCGCGCTGGAGCTGCCGTCGGGCAGCGCCGGTGCCTTCATCGGTGACATCAACGGCTTGATCGACAACCTGCTGGCGACGTTTCCGGCAGTCTTCGAGCATCCGTCCTACCAGCAGAAAAAAAGCAGCATCGACCGCGCCTTCAACCAGCGCTATGACAAGGCCCTGGACGTCATCGAGCGTCTGGCGCTGGAAAAGGACGTCGCGCTCTACCGCGACGCCAGCAACATTGCATTTACCCCGATGGGCGACGGCAAGGCATTGGACGAAGCTGAATTCGCCCAGTTGCCGGAAGCCGAGCGCGAGCGCTTCCACGAGGATATTTCGGTACTGGAGGAGCGCCTGAACGAAGAGCTCGCCAGCCTGCCGCAATGGAAGCGCGAGTCGAGTAACCAACTGCGTCATCTGAACGAAGAAACCATCACCCTGGCCTTGCAGCCGTTGCTGTCGCCGTTGTCGGAGAAATACGCCGAGAACGCCGCGGTGTGCGGTTATCTGCAAGCCATGCAGGTGTATTTGCTCAAGACGGTGGTCGAGCAACTGGTGGACGATAGCAAAATCGATGCTGTCGCCCGCAAGTTGCTGGAAGAGCAATACGCGCCGAGCCTGGTGGTTGGTCATTCGGCCAGCGGCGGCGCGCCGGTGGTGTTCGAGCCGCACCCGACCTATGAAAACCTCTTCGGTCGCATTGAATACAGCACCGATCAGGGCGCGCTGTACACCACCTACCGGCAACTGCGCCCGGGTGCCTTGCACCGGGCCAATGGCGGTTTCCTGATCCTTGAAGCGGACAAAATGCTCAGCGAGCCGTTCGTGTGGGATGCGCTCAAACGCGCCCTGCAATCGCGCAAGCTGAAAATGGAATCGCCGCTGGGTGAGCTGGGCCGCCTGGCCACCGTGACCCTGACCCCGCAACACATTCCGTTGCAGGTCAAAGTCGTCATCATCGGTGCCCGTCAGCTGTATTACACGCTGCAAGACCTCGATCCGGACTTCCAGGAAATGTTCCGCGTTCTGGTGGATTTCGACGAAGACATCCCGATGGTCGACGAGAGCCTGGAGCAGTTCGCCCAGTTGCTCAAAACCCGTACTTCCGAAGAAGGCATGGCGCCGCTCACCGCCGATGCGGTGGCGCGCCTGGCGACCTACAGCGCCCGACTGGCCGAGCACCAGGGGCGCTTGTCGGCGCGCATCGGTGATTTGTTCCAACTGGTCAGCGAGGCGGATTTCATTCGTCACCTGGCTGGCGATGAAATGACCGACGCCGGGCACATCGAACGGGCACTCAAGGCCAAGGCCACGCGGACCGGGCGGGTTTCGGCGCGGATTCTCGACGACATGCTGGCCGGGATCATCCTGATCGACACCGCGGGTGCGGCGGTCGGCAAGTGCAACGGCCTGACCGTGCTTGAAGTCGGCGATTCGGCCTTTGGTATACCGGCGCGGATTTCCGCCACGGTGTACCCGGGCGGCAGCGGCATTGTCGACATCGAGCGCGAGGTCAACCTCGGCCAGCCGATCCACTCCAAAGGCGTGATGATCCTTACCGGTTATCTGGGCAGTCGTTACGCCCAGGAGTTTCCGCTGGCGATTTCCGCGAGTATCGCCCTGGAGCAATCCTACGGTTATGTCGATGGCGACAGTGCTTCCCTGGGCGAGGCCTGCACCCTGATCTCGGCCTTGTCGAAAACCCCGCTCAAGCAGTGCTTTGCCATCACCGGTTCCATCAACCAGTTCGGCGAAGTGCAGGCGGTCGGCGGAGTCAACGAGAAGATCGAGGGCTTCTTCCGTCTGTGCGAGGCCCGCGGGTTGACCGGCGAGCAGGGGGCAATCATTCCTCACGCCAACGTTGCCACGCTGATGCTCGACGAGAAGGTGCTGGCGGCGGTACGTGCGGGGCAATTCCATGTCTACGCGGTCCGTCAGGCCGACGAAGCCTTGAGTTTGCTGGTTGGCGAGCCAGCCGGCGAGCCGGACGAGAATGGCGAGTTCCCTGAAGGCAGCGTGAACGCGCGGGTCGTGGAGCGTCTGCGGGTTATCGCGGAAATGATCAGTGACGATGATCTGAAAGAGGCCGAGAAGGAGTTGGCGCAAGAGGCTTTGGCAGAAACCAAACCGGCTTGATGCATCGTTGAGCCAAGCGCAAGCCGCCCCTGTGGGAGCGAGCTTGCTCGCGATAGCGGACGTTCATTCGACCAATATGTTGAATGTTCGACCGCCATCGTCGGAACGCCGCCCGGAGCAAGCTCGCTCCCACATTTTGTTTGGGGTGAATGGTAAAAAAGCGTCGTCGAAATGACGTCAATATTCATGCTGTGACCATTCGGCGCCTTTCAGTATCGGCCTGCCTGCAAGGCAGACTTTTCTTCTATTATCTGCTCAAGGATGTCGACAGTAATCACAGGATCGAAACAGCCTTCGCATGGGGGCTGAATACCGGATCTACCGAGGGTCGCCGCCATGTCGCGCAACCTCTGCCTCACCCGTCGATGCCTGGGCCTTGAGACCCGTATCGAGTGTGCCATCCGTCCGTTGGCGGGAGATACGGGCATGTGGACTCTGCTGTTCGCCGCCGGAATGGCCGGTGAACAACCTTCGGCCATCAAGGCCCAAGGCCCGTTTCACGGTCCGTTCGTCGCTGAATCAATCCTCGACACCATCGTTGAAAGCCTGACCTTGCACGGCTACGAGTTGGCCAACGATCCGCAAATCTGGTGCCTGCACCTGCAAGCCCAGTTGCGGGAAATCAACGGTGGTCGCTGCCGTAACGTTGGCGGCTTCGAGTTTCACCCCGAGCACTGATTCGCACTATTGATCAAGGCGCGTCATGTCGGCCTTGTCGAGTTTGACCTCGAAACCATACTGCACGGTGGCGAGGTCAGTGCGCTGATAGGTTTCCAGGCGCGTAGGCTGTCCGTAGAAGTAATGCACGGCAAACTGTGCCGGCCCTTGTGCGCTCGCGCCATGGCTGACCGATAGAATCTCCTTCAAGTAATTGCCGGTGTCGTCCTTGGCGAAAAAGCGCCAGTCCTGGGCGGGAAACGCCTTCAAATCAACCACCAGAGCATTGGCTTTAAGCTCGAGGCCTTTGGGCAGCTGGCGGGCATCGACGGTTTTTTGCTCGACGGTGGCCAGGAACAGCGGCATCGAGCCCACCGCATAGGCCGGCGTTTGCGCAAACAGATTCAGATCGTAGGTAATGGTGCCGCGCAGGGGATCGATCTGGTACGCCTCGGGCGGCAACTCGATCGGCTCGTCGCGTTTGCCACTCGCGTCTTCAGTAAAGAAACTCACCGGACTTTCACCGGGGTTGAACGATGTGCCGAGCAGTTCATCGTTGAAGCTGCGCAGATGAGTGAATTCGATTCGCGCAGCACTGGGGTCGTCGATTGACTGACTGATGCTGACGTTCTTTTTCAGTTGATCCTCGCTCAGCGTTGCCCCTTTGAGCCAGCCGGGCGCCTGGTCGTCATAGACCACCACGGGCAGGTTCAAGGGCTGGATGGTCTTGTCCGTGGTCTCGGCATCGAAGTGCCGGACCGGCAGGTCGAGGCTCTTGCGGGTGACCGTGACGGCGGAAAAATCCAGCATGCTGACTTCGAGGGTTTCGATCGTCCCGTTGAAGTACACCTTCGAATAATGTCGAGCCTGCTGTTTCTCAAAGTTGCGCTGTTCTTCGTCGAGCTGTTTTTCCAGGGCTTCGCTCCAGCTCTTTTGCTGCTGCATCTTGGCCAGCTGCTGCTGATAGAACGCAATTTGTACCGCGGTTTCGTTGATTGAGCCGGCGCGCGAGATGAATTGCCCGGTGCTGTCCGTGGCCTGGACGATCAGCGGGTTCAGCGGTGTTTCTCTGACTTCGGGGGCTAGCGGCGCGCTGTTGTTGTATTCGATTTCCGCGTAGTTGTTCGTCAATGTGAGCAGGGTGACGCTCAGGTTGTCATTGGTGCGGGTCTGGCCTACGTCCTTTTTCGTCAGGTCGAAGCTGTAGAGCCGGCGTGGCGCGATGACCTCGACTTTGCCCTGCAGGCTCACCGGTTGCGGTTGCTGCTTTCTGTCGATGTCGAGGCCTTCGATGAAGGGGTAGGCCACAGTCAGGTCATCGGGGCTGGTCAGGTTGGAACTCGATGGGCTGAGTTGAATGCCGGGGTCGGTTTCTGACCATTCCGGCTGGAATGGGATCACTCGTTTATTGCTTAGTGTGACCGACTGCCATTCCAGGCCATGGGGAAACAAAAACGCGGCAGGAACGCTGAAAGTGAAGGGAAACACCGGTTGCAGATCGGTCAGGTAGTCGGAACTGGAGTCCTTTTGCAGCACGAACAACCCGTTGATGTAGGTGTCGACCATGGCCTGCGGGGTCGGGTAGTGCTTGAGCATGGCGAGGGCGTCTTCGCCGTATTCGGTTTCCACCGGTTTACTGTCGAGCTTGAGTTGCGCGCGCTCGAGCAGCAGCAGTGAGCCGCCCAACTCCGACACGGCATCCTTCAGTTTCGGATCCTGGATGGCGTCCAGCGACTTTTCGAATTGCGCGGTTTTTTCTTCGAGGCTGACCTGGCGTTTTTCATCGCTGGGTGAGCAGCCGCTTAGAAGCAGCGCCATGCAAATTCCGGCACTCGTCAAAGGCAATCGCACATCCATTTCCAGTCTTCCTGTCCGATATCACTGAGCGGTCAATGATTTGGACACTAGCAGAAAAACTTTGATACACAGGCGCAGGTGGCGGATTTTTCGACGGTTTCTGGCTACTTCTGGGTATAGACGGGCGGCTGGTATACTCGCCGCCATTTTCAGCCCACATGTGAGATTCAATGGAACGCTTTATCGAAAATACAATGTACGCCTCGCGCTGGCTGCTGGCGCCGATCTATTTCGGCCTGTCCCTCGGGTTGCTGGCGCTGGCGCTGAAATTCTTCCAGGAAGTCTCCCATGTCATCCCGAACGTGTTTTCGATGGCCGAATCGGACTTGATCCTGGTGCTGTTGTCGCTGATCGACATGGCGCTGGTGGGCGGTTTGCTGGTGATGGTGATGATTTCCGGATACGAGAACTTCGTCTCGCAACTGGACATCGACGACTCCAAGGAAAAGCTCAACTGGCTGGGCACCATGGACTCTTCGTCGCTGAAAATGAAGGTGGCCGCGTCGATCGTGGCGATCTCGTCCATTCACCTGCTGCGCATCTTCATGGATGCCAAGAACGTCGATCCTGAGCATCTGCAGTGGTACGTGATCATCCACATGACTTTCGTGGTATCGGCATTCGCAATGGGTTACCTGGATAAACTCACCAAGCACTGATCCACACCGGCTCCCTTTGTGGCGAGCAAGCTCCCTCGCCACAACCTCCTGCGATAACAGACAAGCGGTCTGGCCAGTGGCTTGTGCTTTGATGCACAGAGGCCTATCCCTGTAAGTATGTTGGCTCGCCACTGCGTGAGGTGCGTTCATGACCCTGAATGAGTTGAATGCGTATGCCATCGCCGGAAAGGTCGATGAGCTGAACCTGATCTCCATGGAGGGGGGCATATACCTGCTGGAAGCGCGGATGCATGGCGCGGCGTACCCCCTGAGCGATACGCACGGCCATATGATGAGCCTGCGTTCGGTGGAGCATGCCCGTGATGTGCTGCGCTCCTTTCCCAAGTTGCACTTCAACCTTGTGCACACGGTCGTGCATGACGAAATGTGCGGTCTGGTTGCCGACGTGGAAGAAAACCTGAAGGTGCCGATCGCCTGACGTCCCTCATCAATGGCATGACATCTGTGCTAGTCTGCTGGCCCTTTTGGTTCCGGGCGCTCCGGGACGCGCTGTGTACGCATGGCAAGTTCCCGAGCCGTCCGCACAGCGGAGCAGTGTCATGTCCGAAGTAAATCTGTCCACCGACGAAACCCGCGTCAGCTACGGTATTGGCCGTCAGCTGGGCGACCAACTGCGCGACAACCCGCCACCGGGCGTCAGCCTGGACGCGATCCTGGCTGGCCTGACCGACGCATTCGCCGGCAAGCCAAGCCGTGTGGGTCAGGAAGAAATGTCCGCCAGCTTCAAAGTCATCCGCGAAATCATGCAGGCCGAAGCTGCTGCCAAGGCTGAAGCGGCTGCTGGCGAAGGCCTGGCCTTCCTGGCTGAAAACGCCAAGCGTGAAGGCATCACCACTCTGGCTTCCGGCCTGCAGTTCGAAGTGTTGACTGCCGGCGAAGGCGCCAAGCCATCCCGTGAAGACACCGTGCGTACTCACTACCACGGCACTTTGATCAACGGCACCGTGTTCGACAGCTCCTACGATCGTGGAGAGCCTGCAGAATTCCCGGTTGGCGGCGTGATCGCCGGCTGGACCGAAGCCCTGCAACTGATGAACGCCGGCAGCAAATGGCGCCTGTACGTGCCGAGCGAACTGGCTTACGGCGCTCAAGGCGTTGGCAGCATCCCGCCGCACAGCGTACTGGTGTTCGACGTCGAACTGCTCGACGTTCTGTAAGACCAGGCCCGATATGACGTCGGGCTAATGTGGGAGCGACGGTGCGGCGATCCGACTTGCTCGCGATGGCGGTGTGTCAGTCAACGTTTCTGTGATGGAACATCCGCTATCGTCGGAGCGCCGCCCGGAGCAAGCTCGCTCCCACAGTTTTTACGGTGTTTCATATTTCGATCTTGTGGTGCAGTTCACTGTGCGGGCGCAATGCCCGGGCATAGCAGAACAGAAACAGATTGCGCACCAGTTCCTTGAGCACCACCGGCTCGCTGGAGCTCAGGCCATTTAGGTCAAGATCACCTTGGTCTTGCAGTTCGTTCAAGGCTTCTTCTTCAAGCACCGCACAGACTTCCCCGGTTTCCCGATGCAGGATCCTGAGGTAAGGGTGTGGTCGGTCCAGCCAGGCATCGATCAGATAAGTCATGGTTCTCATCTCCACTGAGGGTTTTATGAGAATAATTCTTATTCGCTAAATAGCAAGCGCCTATTGGCGGTTTACGCTTTTTTCCAGGTAAGGATTGCGTCAGGTCAAAACGACTGGCATTTGGCTATTGCGAGGATTTACTGGGCGAAGCGGGGGAGAGGGAGGCGCCATCCCACGCTGGGCGCGGGATGGACAACTGCAGGTTCAGACTTTTCTGACGAACTCGGACTTGAGTTTCATCGGGCCGATGCCGTCGATCTTGCAATCGATGTCGTGATCGCCATCGCACAGGCGGATGTTCTTGACCTTGGTGCCGACCTTGACCACCAAAGACGTACCCTTGACCTTGAGGTCCTTGATCACGGTGATGGTGTCGCCGTCCTGCAGGACGTTGCCAACCGAATCCTTTTTCACTGCGTCATCGGACGCCGCTTCGGTTTCACCGCTGGCGGACCATTCGTGGGCGCACTCGGGGCAGATCAGCTGCGCGCCGTCTTCATAGGTGTATTCGGAATTGCATTTTGGGCAGGGTGGCAACGTGCTCACTAAGGCTCCTTGGATTCAGGATCGCTAAAAAGCGCACATTGTATAGGGTTTTAAGCGGGAGAGGGTGGGGCGAGGATAAACCTGTAGGGGAACAAACCTGTGGGAGCGAGCTTGCTCGCGATAGCGTCCTTTCAGTCAACAACTATGTTGAATGTAAGTGCCTAATCGCGAGCAAGCTCGCTCCCACAGGGTTTTACAGTGTTGTCAGTGCGTGCGGGCGACCGCGAACTCACTCAGTTCAACCAGTGCATCGCGATACTCGCTCGGCGGTAGCGTTTCGAGGCACTTGATCGCGCGGGCCACATAATCGCGTGCCAGTTGCGCGGTGTACTCCAGCGAGCCCGAGGCTTCCACGGCTTCGCGGATGCTTTCCAGATCTTCGATTCCGCCTTTCTGGATCGCCTTGCGCACCAGGGCGGCCTGCTCCGGTGTGCCTTCACGCATGGTGTAGATCAGCGGCAGCGTCGGCTTGCCTTCGGCCAGATCGTCACCGACGTTCTTGCCCAGGGTTTCGGCGTCGCCTTTGTAGTCCAGCAGGTCGTCGACCAGCTGGAAGGCCACCCCCAGGTGATCCCCGAATGTACGCAGGGCTTCGGCCTGTTCCGGTGTGGCTTCGCACAGGGCTGCAGCACTGTGGGTCGAGGCTTCGAAGAGCATCGCGGTCTTGCCGCGGATGACTTCCATGTAGGTTTCTTCGGTGGTGCTGGCGTCACGAACCTTCGATAGCTGCAACACTTCGCCTTCAGCGATGATGCGCGTGGCCTGCGAAAGGATCTTCATCACCGGCATCGAGCCCAGCTCGACCATCATTTCGAAGGAGCGCGAATACAGGAAGTCACCGACCAGCACGCTTGGCGCGTTGCCCCACATGGCGTTGGCGGTCGAGCGGCCACGGCGCATGCCGGACATGTCGACCACGTCGTCATGCAGCAGGGTAGCGGTGTGCAGAAACTCGATGGTCGCGGCCAGCAGACGCAGTTCGTCGCCTTCGCGACCCAGGGCCTTGCCACACAGCAACACTAGTAAAGGACGCAGGCGTTTGCCGCCGGCCGAGGTAATGTAATCGCCGATTTTCGATACAAGCGGCACGCGCGAAGTCAGCTGCTTCTTGATGATGCCGTCGACGGCGCTAAAATCGTCCGCGACCGCGCGGTAGAAAGCTTGGGGTTGCATCAGCGACAGTCGCTCCAGAAGGGTTGCGCGGCATGCTAGGACCCACGCCTGCAGGTGTCAAGGCGCGATGGACGGCCCCTTGCAAGGGACTCGTGGCTTGCGTACAATCGCGCACCCTGAACTTCCTGGGCAGCACCTGCCTTACGCAATTGCAAGCGGGCCTCCAGCCCCATGCAGCCATGCCAGCCAATACCTCTTCTTATAAAGAGCTGGGTGAGCAGGATTATCGGAGAAATACCATGTCTTATGCAGTAATCGTTACTGGCGGCAAGCAGTACAAAGTCGCCCCAGGTGAATACCTGAAGATCGAAAAACTGGAAATCGCTACCGGCGAATCCGTTACCTTTGATCGCGTTCTGTTGGTTGCCAACGGTGACGACGTGAATATCGGCGCTCCAGTTGTTGCTGGCGCTACCGTTGTGGCTGAAGTGATCTCCCAAGGTCGTCACGATAAAGTCCGCATCATCAAGTTCCGTCGCCGTAAGCACCACATGAAGCGTATGGGCCACCGCCAGTGGTACACCGAGATCAAAATCACCGGTATTCAGGCTTAATTACAGCCTAATTCCTCACTAGGAGAATTGAACTCATGGCACACAAAAAAGCTGGTGGTAGTACCCGTAACGGTCGCGACTCAGAAGCCAAACGCCTTGGCGTGAAGATGTATGGCGGCCAGGCTATCAAAGCAGGCAACATCATCGTGCGTCAGCGCGGCACCCAATTCCACGCTGGCTACGGCGTTGGCATGGGTAAAGATCACACCCTCTTCGCTAAAGTCGAAGGCGTGATCAAGTTCGAAGTAAAAGGCGCCTTCGGTCGTCGTTACGTGAGCGTAGTCGCGGCTTAATTGCGCGATCGCTGGAAAAGCCCTGTCTCGCGACGGGGCTTTTTCGTTTGTGGGGTGAGTCTCTTGCAAAGCTGTTTGCATGGGCTGTCGGCGTACGATGTAGGTGTCGTGGTTTGGGGTCGCTGCGCTCATTTTTGCAAGAGTCTTATGTCTTGATTGTTTTTCGGCTCGTCCGTATGGCGAGAGGCGTTTGTTATGAAGTTTGTTGATGAAGTATCGATTCGCGTAAAGGCTGGTGACGGCGGCAATGGCGCCATGAGTTTCCGTCGGGAAAAATTTATCGAGAACGGTGGCCCGAACGGCGGTGATGGCGGTGACGGCGGTTCCATCTACATGATGGCCGACGAAAACCTCAACACCCTGGTGGACTACCGTTACACCCGGCACTTCGATGCCGAGCGTGGCTCCAACGGCGGCAGCACCGACTGCACCGGCAAGAAGGGTGAAGACCTGATCCTGCGCGTTCCGGTCGGCACCACGGTGATCGACTCCGCGACTCAGGAAGTCATCGGCGACCTGACCAAGGCTGGTCAGAAATTGATGGTGGTGCAGGGCGGCTGGCACGGTCTGGGCAACACCCGTTTCAAATCCAGTACCAACCGTGCGCCGCGCCAGACCACTCCGGGCAAGCCGGGTGAGCAGCGCGACCTGAAACTGGAAATGAAAGTGCTGGCTGACGTAGGTCTGCTGGGTTTGCCGAACGCCGGTAAAAGTACCTTTATCCGTTCGGTTTCGGCTGCCAAGCCGAAAGTTGCCGACTACCCGTTCACCACGCTGGTGCCGAACCTGGGTGTGGTCAGCGTCGATCGCTGGAAGAGCTTCGTCATTGCCGATATTCCGGGTTTGATCGAAGGCGCTTCCGACGGTGCTGGTCTGGGCATTCGCTTCCTCAAGCACTTGGCGCGTACACGTCTACTGCTGCATCTCGTGGACATGGCGCCGCTGGATGACACCAGCGCACCGGATGCCGCTGAAGTGATCGTCAGCGAGCTGATCAAGTTCAGCCCGTCCCTGGCGGAGCGTGATCGCTGGCTGATCCTGAACAAGTGCGACCAGATCCTTGATGAAGAGCATGATGCTCGCGTCAAGGAAATCGTTGATCGCCTGGAGTGGACTGGTCCGGTCTACGTGATCTCGGCCATCTCCAAGCTCGGTACCGAGCGTCTGTGCCACGACATCATGCGTTACATGGAAGATCGTGCTGATCGCCTGGCCAATGACCCGGCTTACAAGGAAGAGCTGGCTGATCTCGATCAGCGCATCGAAGACGAAGCTCGTGCGCAACTGCAGGCGCTGGATGACAAGCGTGCCCTGCGTCGCAGCGGCGTGAAGTCGGTCCACGACATTGGTGACGATGATTGGGACGAAGAAGATGTGGATGATGAAGACGGTCCGGAAATCATTTACGTGCGTGACTGATTCGTTGCGATAAACTTAAGCGCCGCTCAATCGAGCGGCGTTTTGGTATCTGGAAATCGATTGTTGGTCACGAATAACCACGAATAACGTCACGGGCAGTGCCAGGTCGCGCTGCCCTCAAGCTAAGGTTGAAGATGATGCGGAGCAAGGTGACAGGTGCGCAGCGTTGGGTCGTGAAGATCGGCAGCGCTTTGCTGACGGCGGACGGCAAAGGCCTGGATCGCGCGGCAATGGGTGTCTGGGTTGAGCAGATGGTGGCCTTGCATGAGGCGGGTGTCGAGCTGGTGCTGGTGTCCTCCGGGGCAGTGGCGGCCGGTATGAGCCGTCTGGGCTGGACCTCACGACCCAGTGCGATGCACGAGCTCCAGGCCGCTGCTGCAATCGGTCAGATGGGGCTGGTGCAAGCCTGGGAGTCGAGCTTTGCCGAGCATGGCCGGCATACCGCGCAGATTCTCCTGACCCATGACGACCTGTCCGACCGCAAGCGCTACCTGAATGCCCGCAGTACCTTGCGTGCACTGGTCGAGCTGAAAGTCATTCCGGTGATCAATGAAAATGACACCGTGGTCACCGATGAAATCCGTTTTGGCGACAACGACACTCTGGCAGCGTTGGTGGCGAACCTGGTCGAGGCGGATTTGCTGGTGATTCTGACGGATCGTGACGGCATGTTCGACGCTGATCCGCGCAACAATCCGGATGCCCAGCTGATTTACGAGGCGCGCGCCGATGATCCGGCGCTCGATGCGGTGGCGGGCGGTACGGGCGGGGCGCTGGGGCGTGGCGGCATGCAGACCAAGCTGCGCGCTGCGCGCTTGGCGGCGCGTTCCGGTGCTCACACCATCATCGTCGGTGGGCGGCTTGAGCGTGTGCTGGATCGTCTCAAGGCGGGCGAGCGCATCGGCACCTTGCTGTCGCCGGAGCGCGGCATGCTGGCTGCGCGCAAGCAGTGGCTGGCCGGTCATCTGCAAACCCGTGGCACCCTGGTGCTGGATGCGGGTGCGGTGATCGCGTTGTCCCAGGGCAACAAGAGCTTGCTGCCGGTCGGGGTCAAATTGGTGCAGGGCAGCTTCCGTCGCGGTGAAATGGTGGTCTGCGTGGCGCCGGACGGTCGTGAGATCGCCCGTGGCCTGGCCAACTACAGTGCGCTGGAAGCACAAAAAATCATTGGTCAGTCGTCTGAGGCGATTGTTGGTCTGTTGGGTTACATGGCGGAGCCGGAACTGGTTCACCGCGATAACCTGATTCTGGTCTGAAGGGATACCTGAATGCGCGTGGCAAAAGGATTGTTGGGGTTGCTGTTGATGATGCCCCTGCTGGCTTCGGCCGAAGAGATCGGTCAGGTATCGACGGTGTTCAAGTTTGTCGGGCCGAATGACCGGATCGTGGTCGAGGCCTTTGATGACCCCAAGGTCGATGGTGTGACCTGCTACCTGTCGCGGGCCAAGACTGGCGGCGTGAAGGGTGGTCTGGGGTTGGCCGAGGATCGTGCCGAGGCATCTATCGCTTGCCGGCAGGTTGGGCCAATCAGCTTCAAGGGCGAGCTCAAGGATGGCGACGAGGTGTTCAAGGAGCGCACGTCCCTGGTGTTCAAGACCATGCAGGTGGTGCGCTTTCTCGACAAGAAGCGCAATACGCTGGTGTATCTGGTGTACAGCGATCGCTTGATCGAGGGCAGTCCGCAGAATGCGGTGACGGCGATTCCGATTTTGCCGTGGGCCCACGCTCAGTAATTTCACGCAAATCAAACTGTGGGAGCGAGCAAGCTCGCTCCCACAGTTTTTTTATGCGCCCATCAAATTGCAGGCAATAAAAAACCGACCCTGAGGTCGGTTTTTTAATGAACGAGTCGCTTAGGCGGCAGCGGCAACGTTCAGGGCCTTGACGTGGCCATTCAGGCGGCTCTTATGACGAGCGGCCTTGTTCTTGTGGATGATGCCTTTATCGGCCATACGGTCGATAACTGGCACAGCCAGAACGTAAGCGGCTTGAGCTTTGGCAGCGTCTTTTGCGTCGATGGCCTTAACTACATTCTTGATGTAGGTACGAACCATGGAACGCAGGCTGGCGTTGTGGCTGCGACGCTTCTCAGCCTGTTTTGCACGTTTTTTGGCGGAAGGTGAGTTGGCCACCGTCGAGCTCCTCGAAAGACTTTTTAGGAAATAGCAAACAAAATAGGCCGCGAATCATGCCGATGAGTTGAGTTCTTGTCAAGGGCGGTTGAGACGTTCCGCTAAGTGGTAGGTGAAGCAAGCTTGGAGATTTCTTTCCAGCGTGCGACCTGTAAACTCGCGAGCTTTGGCTCTGTGCTGTTGCGGCGCGGAGTATCGCATAAGTAGGCGCGTAGTTCGCCTGCTGTTTATCGACAGGCACAAACTCTTTCCATGAATCTGCTCAAATCGTTGGCCGCCGTCAGCTCTATCACGATGCTTTCCCGGGTTCTGGGATTTGTTCGGGACACCCTCATCGCGCGCGCATTTGGCGCGGGAATGGCGACCGACGCCTTCTTTATCGCCTTCAAACTGCCCAATCTGCTGCGGCGGATCTTTGCCGAAGGGGCGTTTTCCCAGGCGTTTGTGCCGATTCTTGCCGAATACAAAAGCCAGAAGGGCGAGGAAGCGACCCGAACCTTCATTGCCTATGTCTCGGGCCTGCTGACGCTGGTGCTGGCGCTGGTCACGGTGTTGGGCATGATTGCCGCGCCGTGGGTCATCTGGGTGACCGCGCCGGGTTTCACCAACACGCCGGAAAAATTCGAACTGACATCAAGCCTTTTGCGGGTGACTTTTCCTTACATCCTGCTGATTTCCCTGTCGTCATTGGCCGGTGCGATTCTCAATACCTGGAACCGTTTTTCGGTGCCAGCCTTCGTGCCGACGCTGCTGAACGTCAGCATGATCATCTTTTCGGTGTTTTTGACGCCGTACTTCGACCCGCCGGTGATGGCGCTCGGCTGGGCGGTACTGGTCGGCGGCCTGGCGCAGTTGCTTTATCAGCTGCCGCACCTGAAAAAGATCGGCATGCTGGTGCTGCCCCGCCTGAACCTGCGCGACACTGGCGTCTGGCGTGTCATGAAGCAGATGTTGCCGGCCATTCTCGGGGTGTCGGTGAGTCAGATTTCGCTGATCATCAACACTATTTTTGCCTCGTTCCTGGTCGCCGGTTCAGTGTCCTGGATGTATTACGCCGACCGTTTGATGGAGCTGCCGTCCGGCGTGTTGGGCGTGGCCCTGGGGACGATTCTGCTGCCGACCCTGGCCAAGACCTACGCCAACAAGGATCGTCACGAGTATTCGCGCATCCTCGACTGGGGTCTGCGCCTGTGCTTCGTATTGGTACTGCCTTGCTCGCTGGCATTGGGGATTCTGGCGGAGCCGTTGACGGTTTCCTTGTTCCAGTACGGCCAGTTCAATGCGTTTGATGCATCGATGACCCAGCGTGCCCTGATCGCTTATTCGGTCGGTTTGCTTGGGATTATCGTGATCAAAGTGCTGGCCCCCGGCTTTTATGCGCAACAAAACATCCGCACACCGGTAAAAATTGCGATTTTCACCCTGGTGGTCACCCAGTTGTTCAACTTGATGCTGATCGGGCCACTGGCTCACGCGGGCCTGGCCTTGGCGATCAGTGCCGGCGCCTGCCTCAATGCCGGCTTGCTGTTCTATCAACTGCGCAAACAGCAGATGTACCAACCGCAGCCGGGCTGGGCGAAGTTCGCGTTCAAACTGCTGGTCGCGGTGGCGGTGATGTCCGCGGTACTGTTGGGGGTAATGCATTTCATGCCAGCCTGGGATCAGGGGCATATGCTCGAGCGCTTCTTGCGTCTGGGGGCGTTGGTGGCGGCGGGTGTGGTGGCTTATTTCGGCATGTTAGTGTTGATGGGTTTCCGTTTGCGCGACTTCAATCGCAAGACGCTGGAATAGAGGTTCTGGCTTCGATAAACACGGGCGAGCCGACAGTTTTGTCGGCTCGATCACTTTGGGTTACGGTGTTGCCTGTCGTCGGCCGCCGGGTGTGGTTATAATCGACCACTTTATGAGCAAGAAGCGCGTTATGCAGCTGGTTCGAGGCCTCCACAATCTGCGCCCCCAGCATCGGGGCTGTGTCGCCACTATTGGCAACTTTGACGGTGTTCACCGTGGTCACCAGGCTATCCTGGCGCGGCTGCGTGAACGTGCGCTCGAGTTGGGCGTGCCCAGCTGCGTGGTGATTTTCGAGCCGCAGCCGCGAGAATTTTTCGCCCCGGACACGGCCCCGGCCCGTCTGGCCCGGCTGCGGGACAAACTGCAGCTGCTGGCCGACGAAGGTGTCGACCGGGTCCTGTGCCTGGCCTTCAACCAGCGGCTGAGCAAGCTCAGCGCCAGCGAATTCGTTGATACCATCCTGGTGGACGGCCTTGGTGTACAGCACCTTGAAGTCGGTGATGACTTCCGGTTTGGCTGCGACCGCGTAGGGGATTTCGATTTCCTGCAACAAGCCGGCATCATTCAGGGCTTTACCGTCGAGGCGGCGCAAACCGTTGAGCTGGAAGGTATTCGCGTCAGCAGCACTCAGGTCCGCAATGCCCTGGCCGCAGCTGATTTTGCCTTGGCCGAGCGACTGCTAGGTCGGCCGTTCCAGATTACCGGGCGGGTACTGCACGGCCAGAAGCTGGCTCGCCAGTTGGGTACGCCCACGGCCAACATACAACTCAAGCGCCGTCGCGTTCCGCTTTCCGGGGTTTATCTGGTCAACGTCGACATCGACGGCAAGACCTGGCCCGGCGTCGCCAATATCGGCGTGCGGCCAACGGTACAAGGTGATGGCAAGGCCCACCTCGAAATACATCTTTTAGATTTTGCCGGCGATCTGTATGACCGGCGTTTAACGGTGGTTTTCCACCACAAGCTGCGTGAAGAGCAGCGTTTCGCCTCTCTGGAGGCGTTGAAAACGGCGATCAACGCGGATGTCGCCGCCGCCCGTGCACTAGCCGCACCTAGCGCCCATCGCTAATGAAGAGCCTTAAATGACCGACTATAAAGCCACGCTAAACCTTCCGGACACCGCCTTCCCAATGAAGGCCGGCCTGCCTCAGCGCGAACCGCAGATTCTGCAGCGCTGGGACAGCATTGGCCTGTACGGAAAGTTGCGCGAGATTGGCAAGGATCGTCCGAAGTTCGTATTGCACGACGGCCCTCCGTACGCCAACGGCTCGATTCACATCGGTCATGCGCTGAACAAGATTCTCAAGGACATGATCATCCGCTCGAAGACCTTGTCGGGCTTCGACGCGCCTTATGTTCCGGGCTGGGACTGCCACGGCCTGCCGATCGAGCACAAGGTCGAAGTGACCCACGGCAAGAACCTGGGCGCGGACAAGACCCGCGAACTGTGCCGGGCCTATGCCACCGAGCAGATCGAAGGGCAGAAGTCCGAGTTCATTCGCCTCGGTGTGCTGGGCGACTTCGCCAACCCGTACAAGACCATGGACTTCAAGAACGAGGCCGGTGAAATCCGAGCCTTGGCCGAAATCGTCAAGGGCGGTTTCGTGTTCAAGGGCCTCAAGCCTGTGAACTGGTGCTTCGACTGCGGTTCGGCCCTGGCCGAGGCGGAAGTCGAGTACGAGAACAAGAAGTCCTCGACCATCGACGTGGCTTTCCCGATTGCCGATGAAGCCAAACTGGCTGCGGCCTTTGGCCTGACATCGCTGGCCAAGCCTGCCTCGATCGTGATCTGGACCACCACCCCGTGGACCATCCCGGCCAACCAGGCGCTGAACGTTCACCCGGAATTCAACTACGCCCTGGTCGACGTCGGCGACAAGCTCCTGGTGTTGGCTGAAGAGCTGGTCGAGTCGTGCCTGGCACGCTACTCGCTGGAAGGTTCGGCCATTGCGACCACCACCGGTAAAGCGCTGGAACTGATCAACTTCCGTCACCCGTTCTACGACCGTCTGTCGCCGGTTTACCTGGCCGACTACGTTGAACTGGGCGCCGGCACCGGTGTGGTTCACTCCTCACCAGCCTACGGCGTGGACGACTTCGTGACCTGCAAGAAGTACGGCATGGTCAACGACGACATCCTCAACCCGGTACAAAGCAACGGCGTTTACGTACCGTCGCTGGAATTCTTCGGCGGCCAGTTCATCTGGAAGGCCAACCCGGCCATCGTCGACAAGCTGACCGAAGTCGGTGCGCTGTTGCACACCACCGTCATTGAACACAGCTACATGCACTGCTGGCGCCACAAGACTCCGCTGATCTATCGCGCCACTGCGCAGTGGTTCATCGGCATGGACAAGCAGCCGACCACCGGCGACACCCTGCGTCAGCGCTCGCTCAAGGCCATCGAAGAGACAGGGTTCATTCCGGCCTGGGGCCAGGCGCGCCTGCACTCGATGATCGCCAACCGTCCGGACTGGTGCATTTCCCGTCAGCGCAACTGGGGCGTGCCGATCCCGTTCTTCCTGAACAAGGAAAGCGGCGAACTGCACCCGCGTACCGTCGAGTTGATGGAAGAAGTCGCCAAGCGCGTTGAAGTCGAAGGCATCGAGGCCTGGTTCAAGCTGGACGCCGCCGAACTGCTGGGCGCTGAAGCGCCGCAGTACGACAAGATCAGCGACACCCTGGACGTCTGGTTCGACTCGGGCACCACGCACTGGCACGTCCTGCGCGGTTCGCACCCGATGGGTCACGAAACCGGCCCGCGCGCCGACCTGTACCTGGAGGGCTCGGACCAGCACCGTGGCTGGTTCCACTCGTCGCTGCTGACCGGTTGCGCCATCGACAACCACGCACCGTATCGCGAACTGCTGACTCACGGCTTCACCGTCGACGAGTCCGGCCGCAAGATGTCCAAGTCCCTGGGCAACGTGATCGCGCCACAGAAAGTCAACGACACCCTGGGCGCCGACATCATGCGTCTGTGGGTTGCTTCGACCGATTACTCGGGTGAAATGGCGGTTTCCGAGCAGATCCTGCAACGCAGTGCGGACGCCTACCGGCGTATCCGTAACACCGCGCGTTTCCTGCTTTCGAACCTGACCGGCTTCAACCCGGCCACCGACCTGTTGCCGGCCGAAGAAATGCTGGCTCTGGACCGTTGGGCCGTGGACCGTGCCCTGCTGCTGCAACGCGAACTGCAAGAGCACTACGGCGAATACCGCTTCTGGAACGTGTACTCGAAGATCCATAACTTCTGCGTGCAGGAACTGGGCGGCTTCTACCTCGACATCATCAAGGATCGCCAGTACACCACTGGCGCCGATAGCAAGGCCCGCCGCTCGTGCCAGACCGCGCTGTTCCACATCTGCGAGGCGTTGGTGCGCTGGATCGCGCCGATCCTGGCGTTCACCGCCGACGAACTGTGGCAGTACCTGCCGGGCGAGCGTAACGAATCCGTCATGCTCAACACCTGGTACGAAGGTCTGAGCGAACTGCCGGAAGGCTTCGAGCTGGATCGCGCCTACTGGGACCGGATCATGGCGGTCAAGGTCGCGGTCAACAAGGAAATGGAAATCCAGCGCGCGGCCAAGGCTGTCGGTGGCAACCTGCAAGCCGAAGTGACGCTGTTCGCCGAAGACGCGCTGACTGCCGACCTGGCCAAGCTGAGCAACGAGCTGCGCTTCGTGCTGATCACTTCGACCGCCAGTGTCGCGCCATTGGTGCAGGCACCGGCCGATGCCGTGGTCACCGAAGTCAGCGGCCTGAAGCTGAAGATCGTCAAGTCGGCCTTCGCCAAGTGCGCCCGTTGCTGGCACTGCCGTGAAGACGTCGGTGTGAATCCGGAGCATCCGGAAATCTGCGGCCGTTGCGTCGACAACATCAGCGGCGCTGGCGAGGTCCGTCACTATGCCTAACGCCGTTGGCCGTTTCGGACGGCTGAGCTGGCTCTGGTTGAGTTTGCTGGTTCTGGTCATCGACCAGGCCAGCAAGTTCTACTTCGAAGGCAAGCTTGCGATGTACCAGCAAATCGTGGTGATCCCCGATTACTTCAGCTGGACCCTGGCCTATAACACCGGTGCGGCGTTCAGCTTTCTGGCTGACAGCTCCGGCTGGCAGCGCTGGCTGTTCGCGTTGATCGCTGTCGTGGTCAGTGCGGTGCTGGTGGTGTGGCTCAAGCGTCTGGGGCGCAACGAGACCTGGCTGGCGATTGCGCTGGCACTGGTGCTCGGCGGCGCGCTGGGCAATCTTTATGACCGCATTGCCCTGGGCCATGTGATCGATTTCATTCTGGTGCATTGGCAGAACCGCTGGTATTTCCCGGCGTTCAACTTTGCCGACAGTGCAATCACGGTTGGTGCTGTCATGCTGGCACTGGATATGTTCAAAAGTAAAAAGACCGGAGAAACCGTTCATGACTGAACAGGTATTGGCTGAGCAACGCATCGGTCAGAACACGGAAGTCACCTTGCATTTCGCATTGCGCCTGGAGAACGGCGACACTGTGGACAGTACTTTCGACAAAGCCCCGGCGACCTTCAAGGTCGGTGACGGCAACCTGTTGCCAGGTTTCGAAGCGGCCCTGTTCGGTTTCAAGGCCGGTGACAAGCGTACGCTGAGCATCGAGCCGGAAAACGCTTTCGGTCAGCCTAACCCGCAAAACGTGCAGATCATCCCGCGCTCTCAGTTCCAGGACATGGAACTGTCGCCTGGCTTGCTGGTGATCTTCAACGATGCGGCTAATACTGAATTGCCGGGTGTAGTCAAAGAGTTCGATGATGCGCAAGTGACCATTGACTTCAACCATCCGCTGGCTGGCAAGACGCTGACCTTTGACGTGGAAATCATTTCCGTCAAAGCGCTCTGAGGCATTACGGGGGCAGCTTCTGTTGCCACCGGACCCTGTGGGAGCGAGCTTGCTCGCGATGAGGGCCTGACAGTCGATATTGATGTTGACTGACACTGCGCTATCGCGAGCAAGCTCGCTCCCACAGGAAGTTTCACTGTTCTCGAACCTTGTGTTTGAGCAACAGGACCGCATTATCATTTTTCGCGCGCAAGACACGAGGCACAGCATGCAAATCAAACTCGCCAACCCCCGTGGCTTCTGCGCCGGTGTGGACCGGGCGATCGAAATCGTCAACCGCGCCCTGGAAGTCTTCGGGCCGCCGATCTACGTTCGCCATGAAGTGGTTCACAACAAGTTTGTCGTCGAAGACCTGCGCTCCCGTGGTGCGATCTTCGTCGAAGAGCTGGACCAGGTGCCGGACGACGTCATCGTGATCTTCAGTGCCCACGGCGTTTCCCAGGCCGTGCGCAGCGAAGCGGCTGGCCGTGGGCTGAAAGTATTCGACGCCACGTGCCCGCTGGTGACCAAAGTCCACATCGAAGTGGCGCGCTACAGTCGTGACGGCCGAGAGTGCATTCTCATCGGCCACGCCGGTCACCCGGAAGTCGAAGGCACCATGGGTCAGTACGATGCCGGCAACGGCGGCGCGATCTACCTGGTCGAAGACGAGAAAGACGTTGCGGCCTTGCAGGTAAACAACCCTGAACAGCTCGCGTTCGTGACCCAGACCACGCTGTCGATGGACGACACCAGCCGCGTTATCGACGCGCTGCGTTCGCGCTTCCCGGCCATCGGTGGACCGCGCAAGGACGACATTTGCTACGCCACGCAAAACCGTCAGGACGCGGTTAAACAACTGGCCGACGAGTGCGACGTGGTGCTGGTAGTCGGTAGCCCGAACAGCTCCAACTCCAATCGCTTGCGCGAGTTGGCTGAACGCATGTCCACTCCGGCCTACCTGATCGACGGTGCCGAAGACCTGCAAAAGAGCTGGTTCGAAGGCGTCGAGCGTATCGGTATCACCGCTGGCGCATCCGCCCCCGAAGTCCTGGTGCGCGGCGTGATCGAGCAATTGCAGGCCTGGGGTGCCACCGGTGCCGATGAACTGGCCGGTCGCGAGGAGAACATCACGTTCTCGATGCCTAAAGAACTGCGCGTTCGCTCGTTGCTCTGAAGTTATTCCTTTCTTCGCATAACGCCTGCTCAGCCTTGTCGTTGCGCAGGCTGACGCGCCCGGTTCGTGCCAACACCACTTGATGTTGGCTCACCGGCACGCGAACTGCGCAAATGTGTAATGTCCCTCCAAACAGCGGCTCGCCCTGACCTCTGAATCGTATTGAGCTTTCGACCGTACTGTTCCCCGCAATCGACACGCGCGCGCCGCTCTGGCGTTCGGCCAGCAGCGGATTGTCGCTGTCCATCTCCCCTTTGCCGCTGATATCCAGAATGATCCGCCAGCCTTGGCTCCAGTCGCCATTGATGCCGTGAATCACCACGGCCTGGTTGCGGGTGATGGCTTCGCTCCGGGCGGTGCGAATACCACTGAATAGGGCCTGCGCCGCTTGCTGTCTTTGGTTCGACTCGATCAGCGTTGCGAACGCCGGACTGACCAGTTGCAGAACAATTCCTGTAATTGCCAGTCCCATGAGCAGTTCGATCAGGCTGAAGCCTTGTTGCCGCATGACATGGCCCTCCGTGGCGTACTGTGGCTCACGCAATCCCTGCGCGAGAAAAGACAACGCAAACGCACAGCATCGTTCGGATGTTGTGCTGCGCAACAGCAGGTATAGCCGAAGGAAACAGAAGGTCCCGATGGATCATCGTACAAAAGGTTTCACGCTGATCGAGTTGCTGGTCGCGCTCGCGATCCTGCTTATCCTGCTGACCATGGCCGTTCCGGGGTTTACCCGCTCGGTGCAAACGACGAGGGCCGATACCGAAATTTCGGACCTGCGACGAGCCCTTGATTTTGCCCGGCTCGAAGCCATTGATCGGGGCAATACCACACGGGTGCGCCCGACGGCCGGTGGGGATGTCTGGAGCGGGGAGCTAACGATTTACGACGGTACTGGCTCTTTGGCCAGTGTATTACGGGTTATTCCGGCGATGAGCAGCGGCGCAACTCTGGCGCTAACCTCTGGCGTCACTGCCATCGATTTCAACAGCATGGGCGGATTGTCATCACCGTCCTCAGCGGTGGTGATCAGCTATGGGCGGGGCGCACAAAGCAGGACGCTGACAGTGTGTTTGAACGGACGAATTCTATTGGGTGGAAGTTGCGGATGAGGGCAGGGAGGCAAGGCACGCAGGAGGGCATGACGCTGGTCGAAGTCCTGGTGGCGTTAGTCATTCTGGGAGTGGGGTTGCTGGGGGCAGCGGCGTTTCAGCTCAATGCGTTGAAGTACACGGACAGCGCGCGCATGACCAGTCAGGCCAGCTTTATCGCCTACGACCTGATGGACCGCATTCGCGCCAACGCCACTGCGGACTACACCATCGCGCCGCCGGCTTCGGGCAATCCGGACGTTACCCGGGATCAGGACCTGTTTGACTTCAAAGCCAATATTGTCAGTTCGCTCGGTGCTACCGCAACGGGCAGCGTCACCGTCAATCAGCAGCTGTACACCATCACGATTACCTGGGACGACTCACGGGCTGCGAAGGCCGCCGACTCTCGGCGCAGTTTTGTCCTGAGCAGTCGCGCGGCCATTGATCCGGTGATGATCCCGTGATGCGCCGCAGCAGGGGTTTTGGCCTGGTCGAGTTGCTGATCGCCCTGGCATTGAGCCTGATCGTGGTGCTGGGCGTGGTGCAGGTTTTCATTGCAGCCAAGAACACTTATCTCAGCCAGAACGCGGCCGCGAACATGCAGGAGGACGCACGTTTCGTGCTGAGCAAAATGATTCAGGAAGTCCGCATGGTCGGGATGTTCGGTTGCCTGGAAACGATCACCGACTCAAGTCAGAAAGGTGATTTCCATGCCAGTCAGCTAGCACCGATCCGCTGGGACAACGGCGGCCGCAAGTTGACGCTGGTTACGGCGGATGTCGGCGGCAATGGCGGCAAGCCGGACTGGACCGTGCTTTCCGATTGTCGAACCCATTCGACGGCCTACAGTGAAGGTCGGGCGCCAGTGGCAGGACAACTGGCCTTTCCGATACGGCGGCTGGATTACAGCTTCGGCAACAACCAACTGCTTATGAAGAGCGGGGCCGCAGCAGACCAGGTATTGGTGGATAACGTCAGCGCTTTCGACGTGAGCTTCGGCCTGGCCAGCACGGCCACTGATCTGGCTGCTTCGCGCTACAGCAGCAATCCGTCGGACCCCGCGCTGATTCGTAGTGTTCGCCTGAGCCTGACTCTCACCGATCCGAACCACCGGGTGAGCGATCAAACCTTCAACGTGGTTGCCGCTCTGCGCAACCGCTTGCCATGAGGGAGTGCCAATGAATCGTGCTCCCAAGACGTATTACGCCCAACGCGGCATGGCACTGTTGGTCAGTCTGGTGTTCTTGCTCTTGCTGACACTGATTGGGCTTTCATCGATGCAGAGCGCCACTCTGCAGGAAAAAATGGCCGGTAGCGTCGCCTTGCGCAATCAGTCGTTCCAGAGTGCCGAAGCCGCATTGCGGGTGGGCGAGGGTGCAGTGCGGCGGGACAGTTATGCGTTACCTGTTTGCAGCGGCATCGTTCAATGTGCACCACCGTCCGAGTCTTCGACTATTACCGCTGCCGGTTTCAACGCCTCTTCAGGCGTGACCTGGGTTGCATCGGGCAAGGGCTTTTATGGCGTGCAAAATATCGGTGTCAGCCGAAATGCGGTGAATGTGCCCATCAATACCCCGGCGACCTTGTATCGGGTAACGGCGGTCGGCATCGCGGGTCATTCACGCAGTGTGGTGGAGAGCATCTATGCGAAGTACTGAGCGACCTGTCAGGTTATGGTCACAAATGATCGGTGTCGTCGTCGCGCTTGACCTGTCGATGTCGGCGCACGCTGCCACGTCAGCGGATTCGCCGGCGCTGAACCGGCCAACCTGTCTGGCCAATGGCAACTGGTACGGTTTTTACCACAGCAATCAGGGGTTGAAAGCCGTCTGCCTGAAGCTGCCCGAGGCGATCAGCGTTAAGATGCTCGACAGCAACGCCGATGGAGTGGTCGACAACAGTGACACGCTATCCGATGGCGTGATCTTTGTTGGAGAGCATTCGACCCAGGACGCCAGCGACAATGGCGGGGCCGTGAACGATTCCACTGGCGACGGTACTGCGGGGATTGAAAAATCCGGCGGCAGCCGTCGCATCATGTGGCGACAAATACAGTGACTGAGAATTGATACATGCGTAGTTCCAACCGCGGTTTTACCCTGATCGAAATCATGATCGCGATTGCGATCATCGGTATTGTCATGACCATTGCTGCCCCGAGTTACACCGAATACCTGAACAAGGGCCGCCGCGCAGAAGTGGCCGGTCTGCTCTCGGAGCAGGCGCAGCTTCTGGAGCGCTTCTACTCGCAAAAAAATGCCTACACCGATGCGACGGGCCTCAGTGCCGGCAATGATTACTATGCCATCACACCGACCCTGACCGACCAGACCTTCCTGTTGACGGCGGTACGCAAGGCTGACTCGAGCATGGCCACTGACAAGTGTGGTGATCTGACCATCACCAATATCGGAGTCCTCGGCATGGTCAACGCAAAATCCGGCCTGACCAGCAAAGACTGCTGGGGGCGCTGAGTTTTTTTCGGGTGCCTTTTGCACTCTCTGTCTATTTAACGATTGGATCAGAACATGACCAGGCAACAGCAAGTGGTGATTGTCGGCGGTGGAGTGATTGGTTTGCTGACGGCCTTCAATCTCGCGTCCGAAGTGCAAAGCGTTGTGCTGCTGGATCGCTCGAACGTAGGCCAGGAGTCGTCCTGGGCGGGTGGCGGCATCGTTTCGCCGCTTTACCCGTGGCGCTACAGTCCGGCAGTCACCGCGTTGGCTCACTGGTCCCAAGACTTTTATCCACAACTGGGCGAGCGCTTGTTTGCCGCCACCGGCGTTGATCCTGAAGTGCACACCACCGGTCTTTACTGGCTGGATCTGGATGACGAGGCTGAAGCGCTGGCATGGGCCGCCCGGGAAAATCGTCCGTTGAGTGCGGTGGATATTTCGGCAGCCCACGACGCCGTGCCGGTGCTGGGCAGCGGTTTTTCCCGGGCGATCTACATGGCCGACGTCGCCAACGTGCGTAATCCGCGACTGGTGAAGTCACTCAAGGCCGCGTTGCTGGCGCTGCCGAACGTGACGATCCATGAGCAGTGCGAAGTCAGCGGGTTTGTTCGTGACGGCAACAAAGTGGTCGGCGTGCAGACCGCCACAGGTGCTGTCCTGGGCGATCAAGTGGTCCTGACGGCGGGGGCCTGGAGTGGCGATTTGCTCAAGCGTCTGGATCTGACGTTGCCGGTCGAACCGGTGAAAGGGCAGATGATTCTCTACAAGTGTGCGGCGGATTTCCTGCCGAGCATGGTCCTGGCCAAGGGCCGTTATGCGATTCCCCGGCGCGACGGGCACATTCTGATCGGCAGTACGCTGGAGCATGAAGGCTTTGACAAGACGCCGACCGGGGCGGCACTGGAAAGCCTGAAGGCGTCCGCGGTGGAATTGATCCCGGCGCTGGCCGAGGCCGAAGTGGTGGGGCATTGGGCCGGATTGCGCCCGGGGTCACCCGAGGGCATTCCTTATATCGGCCCGGTACCGGGGTTTGACGGGCTCTGGCTCAACTGCGGGCATTACCGTAACGGGCTGGTGTTGGCGCCAGCGTCATGCCAGTTGTTTGCCGATGTGATGCTGGGTCGGGCGCCGATTATCGATCCGGCGCCTTATGCGCCTGCCGGGCGGCTTTGACTGCGGGACAGTTGTCGTTTGTCAGATCGCCATCGTCGGATCGCCGCCCGGATCAAGCTCGCTCCCACAATGGTTCTGAGGTGTTCGCAGTTGTTGTGTTCACCAATGACCCTGTGGGAGCGAGCTTGATCCGGGCGGCGATCCGACGATGGGGGCCTCAATCCAGTCCCAACTTCTTCAGTCGGTAACGCATCGACCTGAATGACAGATTCAACCGCTGAGCCGCCGCCGTGCGGTTCCAGCGGGTTTCCTCCAGGGCCTGGAGCAGCAGTTGGCGTTCGACGTTTTCCAGGTAGGTTTCCAGATTGTCGATCCGGGTCAGGTCCGGCACGCCACCTTCAGCCCCACAGTTGCCTTCAGCCAGGCGCAGGTCGCCGGCTTCGATCTGATTGTTCTCGCACAAGGTGTGCGCCCGTTCGAGCATGTTTTCCAGTTCCCGCACATTGCCCGGGAAGCGATAGCTTTTCAGCGCATCGAGGGCCTGGGGGTGGAGTCTCGCTGCAGGTTGACCGGTATCGGCGGCCAGGCGCTTGAGTATGTGGCTGGCCAGTATTTCGATGTCATCGCGACGCTCGCGCAAGGGTGGCACCGGGAGTTCGATCACGTTCAAACGGTAGTAAAGATCATGACGAAAGCGTCCGGCGGCGACCTCGGCGCCAAGGTCCTTGTGCGTGGCGCAGAGAATGCGCACATCCACCGCCACTTCCTGCTGCCCGCCGACGCTACGTACGGCTTTCTCCTGAATCGCGCGCAGCAGTTTGACTTGCATGGCCAACGGCAGGTCAGCCACTTCGTCGAGGAGCAGGGTGCCGCCGTGAGCTGTCTGGAACAGACCGGGTTTGTCTTCGATGGCGCCGCTGAAACTGCCTTTGCGATGGCCGAAAAACTCACTCTCCAACAGTTCCGAAGGAATCGCCGCGCAGTTGATCGCAATGAACGGCTGATTGGCGCGAGGGCTTTGATCATGGATCAGGCGCGCGACCAACTCCTTGCCGCTGCCGGATTCTCCGCTGATGTATACCGTCGCATGGCTGCTGGCCAGTTTGGTGATCTGTTTGCGCAGGTTGCGCATGGGCAATGAGTCACCCAGCAAGCAGCGATCGATGCCAGCCCCGCGGGCAGGAACCAGCAGGGCGCTGGTGACCAGTTCACGCAGGCGCGTAAGGTCCACCGGTTTGGTCAGGAAGTCGAATGCGCCGGCCTTGAGCACATTGACCGCGGTTTCGAGGCTGGCATAGGCGGTGATCATCGCCACCTGGACCTGAGGGTGGCTTTGCTGGATGTGCTGCACCAACTCCAGGCCGGTACCGTCCGGCAACTGCATGTCGGTCAGGCATAGATCGAAGGTTTCGCGTTTCAGCAGGGATTGCGCTTCGCCGACGTTGCGGGCGTTGAACGTCTCCAGTCTCATCCTTCCCAGGGTGATTTCCAGGAGTTCGCGAATGTCCGGCTCGTCATCGACGATCAAGACTTTTTGTCGTGGTCTCATGTTCAACGTGGGCTCCGTCCGTGAGCATAGGTCATGCAAAAGCAGCCGCCTTCCTGGCGTGCCTTGAAGTCTAGGCGGGACAGAGTGCTTTCGTCCGGCTGGCCGGACCGATAAAGCCCCAGGCCCTTGATATAGGGGG
>NZ_JBFUHY010000053.1:0-39413 GCF_056402155.1 Pseudomonas sp. P4_C1 | reverse complement strand
TCACGACAGTGCAGGGCTCAAGGTTCATCAGGTGCTGCATGAGCGCTACCCGATTGAATTTTTTGCGGTACAGCTCGTGACCACGATCATCCTGTGCATGTAGATGAAAGGTGTGTTTTCCCAGATCGATGGCGGCAATAGCTACTTTGCTCATGGCAATGATCTCCGATAAGCCCCCTGTGAAAGCTTAGTGGTCGATCACAGGGGGCGGCGGGGGTAGCCATTTCATTAGGGATCGAGTACATCTGCATGAGATCGGTCGGCTATCAGGCCGCCATCGCGAGCAGGCTCGCTCCTACAGTTTTGAAATGCGTACGGACCAAAGAATCAGGCCGGCCGGTAGGCCGCCTCGGGCGCTGTTGCGGTGCACGCCCCATCGAGAGGCCGAGTGGAGGTTCTGCGTAGTGGGCAACCTGGCATGGATGCCGGGTTAGCCGCCCCCGGCCATGGATGGCCGATGGCGGCGGGCCCACGGAGCAGGACCGGAGCGAGGGCATGCCGAGCCACAGCGAGGCACCGAACGTCAGGGGCAAGAGCCCTTGGTTACTTGGGGCTTTTCCAAGTGACCCGCCGTAAGGGCGGAACCATAAGTCGCCATCACCGAAGAAACGGATATGCATACGGTCAACCAACACCATGGTCGGCCCAGAGGCCGCCAAGTCCCCCAAGCTGACAGCGCAGTCAGTTAGCCGTCACCCTCCTGACCGGCAAACAGGTTTATAAAGGAAAATACCAACCGACCACCCAGCCCCGGCGCCCCACTCGCATGCGAACCCAGAAAAAATCCGCCCTGCTCGTCGCCCTTCTGATCGTTCTGGCAGCGCTGGGCCTGTGGTATGTCGCCAAACCGGCCAAAGCCAAACTCGCCCCTCCCACCGCCATCCCCGTGCGAGTGGTCGCCGTTGCCGAGAAAGACGTGCCGCGCTATGTCAGCGGCATCGGTTCGGTGTTGTCCCTGCACAGCGTCGTGGTCCGCCCGCAAATCGACGGCATTCTCACCAAAATCATGGTCAAGGAAGGCCAACTGGTGAAAAAAGGCGACCTGCTGGCCACCATCGACGACCGGTCGATCCGCGCCAGCCTCGACCAGGCCCGGGCACAACTGGGCGAAAGCCAGGCGCAACTGCAAGTGGCGCAGGTGAATCTCAAGCGCTACAAACTGCTGAGCGTCGACGACGGCGTGTCCAAGCAGACTTACGACCAGCAGCAGGCCCTGGTCAACCAGCTCAAGGCCACCGCCCAAGGCAACCAGGCCTCGATTGACTCCGCCGAGGTACAGCTTTCCTACACACAAATTCGCTCACCGGTCAGCGGTCGTGTCGGTATTCGCACAGTGGATGAAGGCAACTTCCTGCGCATGAGCGACGCCAAAGGACTATTTACGGTGACGCAGATCGACCCGATCGCCGTGGAGTTCTCCCTGCCGCAGCAAATGCTGCCGACCTTGCAGGGCCTGATCAACGACCCACAGCACGCCCAGGTCAAGGCCTACATCGGTGCCGACACCGACGGCGAAACCGGCAACCTGCTCGGCGAAGGCCACCTGACCCTGATCGACAACCAGATCAACGCCAGCACCGGCACCATCCGTGCCAAGGCCGAGTTCGACAATCCAGGGCAGAAGCTCTGGCCGGGCCTGCTGGTGACGGTAAAAATTCAGACAGCCCTGGATAAAGATGCGCTGGTGGTGCCGCCGACAGTCGTACAACGCGGCCTCGACCAGCACTTCGTGTACCGGGTCAATGGCGACAAGGTCGAAGCCGTGCAGGTGCAGATGGTCTATCAAGGCAGCGGCCAGGACATCATCAAGGGCGTGAAGCCGGGTGATGTGCTGGTCAGCGATGGTCAGTCGCGGCTCAAGCCCGGCGCTACTGTGCAAGTGCTGACCGAGCCGCCGCAAGTGGTGCGATCGGAGGCGGCGCAATGAAGGGCCATGGTTCGGTTTCAGCCTGGTGCATCGACCATCCGGTGGCCACCGTCCTGCTGACGTTCGCCCTGGTGCTGCTGGGTGTCATCGCGTTTCCGCGCCTGCCGGTAGCGCCGTTGCCGGAGGCAGAATTCCCGACCATCCAGGTGGCCGCGCAACTGCCCGGCGCCAACCCGGAAACCATGGCTTCCTCGGTGGCCACGCCCCTTGAAGTGCAATTCAGCGCCATTCCCGGCGTGACCCAGATGACCTCGAGCAGTGCACTGGGCTCGACCAACCTGACCCTGCAATTCACCCTCGACAAGAGCATCGACACCGCCGCCCAGGAAGTGCAGGCGGCGATCAATACTGCCGCGGGCAAACTGCCCAAGGACATGCCGAACCTGCCGACCTGGCGCAAGGTCAACCCGGCCGACAGCCCGGTGCTGATCCTCAGCGTCAACTCCTCGCTGATGCCAGGCCCTGAGCTCAGCGACCTGACGGAAACCCTGTTGTCCCGTCAGCTCAGTCAGGTCGACGGTGTAGGCCAGGTCGTCATCACCGGTCAGCAGCGTCCGGCGATCCGCGTCCAGGTTTCGGCGGACAAGCTCGCGGCCATCGGCCTGACCCTCGCCGACATCCGCCTGGCGATCCAGCAGACCAGCCTCAACTTGGCCAAGGGTGCGCTTTACGGGGAGTCGAGCATCTCGACCCTGTCCACCAACGACCAGTTGTTCCACCCGGAGGACTACAGCCAGCTGATTGTTTCCTACAAGGACGGTGCACCGGTTCATCTGCGCGATGTCGCCAAAGTCGTCAACGGTTCGGAAGATGCCTACATCCAGGCGTGGGCGGGCTCGCAACCGGGGGTCAACCTGGTGATCTTCCGCCAACCAGGCGCCAACATCGTCGAGACGGTGGACCGTATCCAAGCCGCCTTGCCGGCACTGGAAGCGATGCTCCCCGCCTCGGTGCAGGTCAAGACGCTGATCGACCGCACCCAGACCATCCGTGCCTCGCTGCATGAAGTGGAAATTACCCTGTTGATTGCAATCATGTTGGTGGTGGCGGTGATGGCGCTGTTCCTGCGCCAACTGTCGGCCACACTGATCGTGTCGGCAGTGCTCGGAGTGTCACTGATCGCCAGTTTTGCGCTGATGT
Organism: Pseudomonas sp. P4_C1; assembly: GCF_056402155.1. NCBI lineage: Bacteria > Pseudomonadati > Pseudomonadota > Gammaproteobacteria > Pseudomonadales > Pseudomonadaceae > Pseudomonas > Pseudomonas sp. P4_C1. Next base: position 36,346 of record NZ_JBFUHY010000053.1, on the reverse strand, counting down.
ATGTGATGGGCTTCAGCCTGAACAACCTGACTCTGGTAGCGATTGTGGTCGCCGTGGGCTTTGTAGTGGACGATGCGATCGTGGTGGTGGAGAACATCCACCGTCATCTGGAGGCTGGCGACGGCATGCGCGAGGCCGCGATCAAGGGCGCCGGGGAAATCGGTTTCACCGTGGTGTCGATCAGTTTCTCGCTGGTGGCAGCGTTCATTCCGCTGCTGTTCATGGGTGGTGTGGTCGGGCGGCTGTTCAAGGAATTCGCCCTGACTGCCACCTCGACCATCATGATTTCGGTGGTGGTATCCCTGACCCTGGCGCCGACGCTGGCGGCGCTGTTCATGCGCGCGCCGGTGCATCACGCCCACGACAAACCGGGCTTCGGTGAACGCCTGTTGGCCTGGTACGAAAAAGGCCTGCGCCGTGCCCTCGCCCACCAGAAAGCGATGATCGGCGTGTTCGCTTTATCGCTGGCTCTGGCCGTCGCCGGTTACATCTTCATTCCTAAAGGTTTCTTCCCGATACAGGACACCGGTTTCGTCTTCGGCACCACCGAAGCTGCTGCCGATATTTCCTACGGCGACATGGTGAAAAAACACCTGGCGATGGCCGAAATCGTCGCCGCCGACCCCGCAGTCGAAACGTTTTCACATTCCGTCGGTGTCTCGGGCAGTAACCAGACCATTGCCAACGGCCGCTTCTGGATCACCCTGAAAAAACGCAGCGACCGCGATGTCTCGGCCAGCCAGTTCATCGACCGGATTCGTCCGCAACTGATGAAAGTACCGGGTATCGTCCTGTACCTGCGCGCCGGCCAAGACATCAACCTCAGCTCCGGCCCAAGCCGTGCACAGTACCAATATGTACTCAAGAGCAACGACGGCGGCACACTCAGCACCTGGACCCAGCGCCTGACGGAAAAACTGCGCGCCAACCCGGCCTTCCGCGACATTTCCAATGACTTGCAACTGGGCGGCAGCATCACCCATATCAGCATCGACCGCAGTGCCGCAGCCCGTTTCGGCCTGACCGCCAGCGACGTCGACGAAGCGCTGTACGATGCGTTCGGCCAGCGCCAGATCAATGAATTCCAGACCCAGGTCAACCAGTACAACGTGATCCTGGAACTGGACACCAAGCAGCGCGGCAAGGCCGAGAGCCTCAATTACTTCTACCTGCGCTCGCCCCTGAGCGGGGAAATGGTGCCGTTGTCAGCCCTGGCCAGGTTTGATGCGCCGACCATCGGCCCGCTGTCCATCGCCCATGACGGCATGTTCCCGGCGGCCAACCTGTCGTTCAACCTGACGCCCGGCGTGGCGTTGGGCGATGCGGTGATCATGCTCAACCAGGCCAAGGCCGACATCGGCATGCCGACCGCCATCAGCGGCAATTTCCAGGGCGCGGCCCAGGCGTTCCAGAGTTCGCTGGCCAGCCAGCCGTGGCTGATCCTGGCAGCGCTGGTGGCGGTGTACATCATTCTCGGCGTGCTCTACGAGAGTTTCGTGCACCCGCTGACGATCATTTCGACCTTGCCTTCGGCGGGCCTCGGCGCGGTGATCATGCTGTGGATCTGCGGCCAGGACTTTTCGATCATGGCCTTGATCGGGCTGGTGCTGTTGATCGGTATCGTCAAGAAAAACGGCATCCTGATGATCGACTTCGCCCTCGAAGCGCAGCGCAATGGCGGACTGTCGCCTGAGGAAGCAATCTTCAAGGCCTGTATCACGCGGTTCCGGCCGATCATCATGACCACCCTCGCCGCCCTGCTCGGCGCCCTGCCGTTGATGCTCGGCTATGGCACCGGCGCCGAGTTGCGTCAGCCCCTGGGAATCGCGGTGGTCGGCGGCTTGCTGGTGAGCCAGGCGCTGACGCTGTTCACCACGCCGGTCATATACTTGTGGCTGGAACGGTTATTTCATAGGCCCAAACCTTCGCCAGTACCGGCGCTGGCGAGCACAGACTGAGGCGGGGTCATGCGCGTTCTGATTATCGAAGACGAGGAAAAAACCGCGGACTATCTGCACCGCGGCCTGACGGAACAGGGTTTCACCGTGGATCTGGCCCGCGATGGTGTGGAAGGCCTGCATCTGGCGCTGGAGAGCGACTACGCGGTGATCGTCCTCGACGTGATGCTGCCGGGCCTCGACGGCTTTGGTGTGTTGCGCGCCCTGCGTGCGCGCAAGCAAACCCCGGTGATCATGCTCACCGCCCGCGAGCGTGTGGAAGATCGCATCAAGGGCCTGCGTGAAGGCGCCGATGACTATCTGGGCAAACCGTTTTCCTTCCTTGAACTGGTGGCGCGCCTGCAAGCGCTGACCCGGCGCAGCGGCGGTCATGAACCGGTGCAGGTGAGCATCGCCGACCTGTGGATAGATTTGATCAGCCGCAAGGCCACCCGCGCCGGTACACGCCTGGACCTGACCGCCAAGGAGTTCTCGCTGCTCAGCGTGCTGGCCCGGCGCCAGGGCGAAATCCTTTCGAAAACCGCCATTGCCGAAATGGTCTGGGACATCAATTTCGACAGCGACGCCAACGTGGTCGAAGTCGCGATCAAACGCCTGCGAGCCAAGCTCGACGGGCCGTTCGAAGAGAAACTGCTGCACACCATTCGCGGCATGGGTTATGTGCTGGAGAGCCGTGGTGTCCAGTAACTCGATCGCCCTGCGTTTAAGCGGAATGTTCACGCTGGTGGCGCTTTTGGTGTTCCTGCTGATCGGCTGGGCGCTGTACCAACAGGTCGACAAAGGCCTGGGCCTGTTGCCCGAGGCCGAACTGGATGCGCGCTACAGCGTGCTCCAATCCACGGTCGGCCGATACGGCACGCCCGAGCATTGGGTGAAGATCAACAACAAGCTCAATCTGCTGAGTGAAGAAGACAAGCGCATCAGTTTCTGGATCATCAGCGGCGATCCGCACTACGAATACGGCAACCTGACCCCGCAGATCCGCGCCTTTGCCCAAGGGCCGCTGGGCACCCGCGACATGCATCTGCCGGATCACCCCTATCCGCTGAAAGTGCTGGTCAGTGAGTTCCCGGCCAAGGACCAGCGCCCACCGCTGCGCTTCATGATCGCCATCGACACCGAAACATTTTTCCATACCCAGCATCAACTGCTGATCGCGTTGATCAGCCTGGCGATTGCCGGTGTGCTGCTGGCCTCGGCACTGGGTTACTGGGTGGCGCGGATCGGCCTCAAACCGCTGATCAAACTGTCCCAGGAAGCCCAGCGCCTGGCCCCGCCATTGCGCTCAGGGCGCTTGCGCCTGTCGCCGTTGCCGCCGGAGCTTGATCAATTCGTCAGCTCGTTCAACTCGACCCTGGAACGGGTTGAACAAGCGTACTCGCGCCTTGAATCGTTCAACGCCGACGTCGCCCACGAACTGCGCTCGCCACTGACCAACCTGATCGGCCAGACCCAGGTCGCATTGACCCGCGGACGCTCCGCCGAGCATTACTTCGAAGTACTGCAATCGAACCTCGAAGAGCTTGAGCGACTGCGTTCGATCATCAACGACATGCTGTTCCTCGCCAGCGCCGATCAGGGCAGCAAAGCGACCAAACTCACCTCAACCTCACTGGCCGATGAAGTGGCTACAACCCTGGAGTACCTGGATTTCATTCTCGAGGACGCTCAGGTCCGGGTTGAGGTCAGTGGTGACGCGCAAGTGCGGATCGAGATCGCTCATCTGCGCCGGGCGTTGATCAATCTGCTGAACAACGCGGTGCGACACACCGCGCCCGGGCAGGTGATTCAGGTGCGCATTGAAGCCGCAGAACACCAGGTCAGCATCGGCGTCGCCAACCCCGGTTCGCCGATTGCCCGTGAACACCTGCCACGGCTGTTCGAGCGCTTCTATCGGGTTGATGCTTCGCGCAGCAACAGCGGCCACAATCACGGTTTAGGGCTGGCCATCGTCAAGGCGATTGCGTTGATGCACGGCGGCGATGTGTTCGTGCGCAGTGACCATGGGATGAATACGTTCGGGATTCATCTGCCCGTCTGAATCCCCATTCCCTTGTGGGAGCGAGCTTGCTCGCGATACAGGCGACTCGGTGCAACTTCTGAACCGAGGTGATGCTATCGCGAGCAAGCTCGCTCCCACATTGGTTTCGGGTTGAACACAAGTGTGCGCTCAACCAACTATTGCTGTTGCCGCAACAGTCCTTTCATGAATCCACTCTTTTTCCCCTCGCTCCATATCCTTATCTTTGCCCGCACCAAACAGCACTTGCCAAGCAAGAAGGTTTTAAAGATGTCCAACAGTATGGGTATTGCCAGCGCTTTCGTTTTGTCCTCTTTGTTCCTGTCGCCGTTGACGATGGCGGAAGAGTCGCAGACTTTCGTCGCGCATAACACCGCACGCGCTGCGGCGTTCGAAGAGCATCAGATCGAGATGACCGCCAAGGCTGCGCAAGACGCCCAGGCCGAGAAAGACAGCTGATCTGCACCGATCACTCCCGTTTCCCTTGACACTTTTCATCGGCTCTTCCCTTTGAAAAGTTGTCTGCAAAGCCGCTGCTGTCAGCGGCTTTTTTATTGGCGACTCAACCTTCATTGCAAATTTTGCAACGCAAGTCACTGACGCCCACGTAATTGATCAATCGTTCGCGCAACAGAAACGATTCACTCGGCTGCTACGTTTATGCAACTACGCTTACAACGTCCCTTTAGCAGACGTCAGCCCTATGACCGCAAGCCGCACCCCGCAATTTCAAGGCCCGCCCGGGCGACCCGAGATCATGGTGATCCTCGGTAGCACCCTGACTGTCATCTCGATCCTGTGCATCGTCACTTTCCTGCTGATCCGCGAGCACGCCAATGCCCAGCAGACCGCCACACGCAGCGCGACCACCATTGCGCAACTGATCGATGCCGATGTCCTGCGTACGGTCGAGCTCTATGACCTGACCTTGCAGGGCCTGATCGCCGCCGCCCAACGGGACGACCTGAAACAGGTTTCGCCGCAGATACGTCACCTGGTGCTGTTCGACCGCTCCACAACCGCGCGCTACAAGGGCGACATCCTGCTGCTGGACAAGCACGGCGACGTGCTGGCCGACTCATCGTTGATCGAACCGAAACCGGGCAACTTCGCTGACCGCGATTATTTCCTGGCCCATGTCTTCAATCGCGACTCCGGCATGTTCATCAGCCGTCCGTTCAAGCCGCGCTGCGACTGCGATGACAGCGACGAATGGCGCATCAGTTTCAGCCGACGCATTTCCTCTCCCACGGGTGAGTTTCTGGGGGTCGCGGTGGCGTCGATGCGCATGAGCTACTTCGATCAACTGTTCAACAGCCTCGATATCGGTACCGGCAGTACGCTGGGCATCATCAACGACGAGGGGATTCTCCTGGCGCAGAAGCCGTACCGGGAACAAAACGCCATCGGCAAGAACTTCTCCAGCCGCCCCAACGTCGCACGTATGCTGCAGGAGCGCAGTGGTACCTTCGAAAGCGTGTCGAGTGTCGACCATCAACCGCGCCTGTACACCTTTTCCCGGGTCGGCAATCTGCCGCTTACCGTCATCGTGGCCCTTTCCATCGATGAAGTGTTCGCCACCTGGAACCGCACGGTCTATGTGATCAGCGGTGCGACGGGGGTTTTGTGCATCGGTCTGTTGTGGCTGACCTGGCTGCTCTGCCGCGAGCTGCGACTGCGCCAATATGCCGAGCAGGAATTGGCGCTATTGGCGGCCACCGATGCCTTGACCGGCGTGGCCAACCGTCGATCCCTTGATCAGACCCTGCGCCATGAGTGGTTTCGTGCGCAGCGCAGCGGCAAGCCGTTGTCGTTGCTGATGATCGATGCCGATCACTTCAAGGCCTTCAATGACCGGCACGGGCATCAGGCCGGCGACGACGCCTTGCGGGCATTGGCCGAGGTCATCCGCGCCAGTGTCCATCGCCCGGCAGACCTGGTGGCTCGCTATGGTGGTGAAGAGTTTTCGGTGGTCCTGGCCGAAACTGACAGCGAAGGCGCGCGGCAGATCGCCGAACAAATCCGCGAGGCGGTGCAAAAATTGCCGATGGTGGACGCCGGTGAACCGCCGATGAGCGTGAGTATCGGTATTGCCACCTGGACGGAGGTCAGCGATATCAACCTGGAGCAATTGCTGTTCAGTGCCGACAAGGCGTTGTATCAGGCCAAGGAAGGGGGGCGTAATCGGGTTGTTTGTGCCGAATAGGATTTTCATTGGATGGGCGGCGTTCCGACGATGAGGTCAGCCCAGGCAACACAAAATTCGGGACATAAAAAAAGGCCACCCGAAGGCAGCCTTTAAAAACTAGAGAGGTTTTTTACTTACACGGCCGCAACCGGACGCATGTAAGAGATCGGTGCAGTACTGGCGTCTTCGAACGTCACGACTTCCCAGGCATCTGTCTGCTCAATCAACTTGCGCAGCAGCTGGTTGTTCAGCGCGTGGCCGGACTTGAAGCCCTTGAACTCACCAATCAGGCTATTGCCCAGCAGGTAGAGGTCACCAATTGCATCGAGAATCTTGTGCTTCACGAATTCGTCTTCATAGCGAAGGCCGTCTTCGTTCAGTACGCCATCGGCGTCGACCACAATAGCGTTTTCAACGCTGCCGCCGAGTGCGAGGTTGTGCTTGCGCAGGTACTCGATGTCACTCATGAAACCAAAGGTACGGGCGCGGCTGACTTCTTTTACAAACGAAGTGCTGGAAAAATCCACGCTTGCACTTTGTGTGCGGTCACGGAAAACCGGGTGATCGAAATCGATCTCGAAGCTCACCTTGAACCCTTCGAAAGGGACGAAAGTGGCGCGCTTGTCGCCGTCTTCCACTGTCACTTCACGCAGGATGCGGATGAACTTCTTGGCGGCGTCCTGTTCTTCCAGGCCAGCCGATTGAATCAGGAATACGAAAGGTCCAGCGCTACCATCCATGATCGGGACTTCGGACGCGGAGAGCTCGACGTAGGCGTTATCGATGCCCAGGCCTGCCATGGCCGAGAGCAGGTGCTCTACCGTGTCCACTTTGACGTCACCATTAACGAGCGTGGTCGACATAGTGGTTTCACCAACGTTTTCCGCGCGGGCAGGAATCTGCACCACGGGGTCGAGGTCGGCGCGACAAAACACAATGCCGGTATCGACAGGCGCTGGCTTGAGGGTCAGGTAGACCTTCTCCCCGGAGTGCAGGCCGACACCTGTGGCACGGATAATATTCTTCAGGGTGCGTTGTTTAATCATGGCATGGGCCGCTTCAGCGCAAATTGCGAACTGGTATCAACAAAGGCTGGCGATGATAGCAGACCAGACCTTTGCTGAACACCAATCACCCTAATACCCCTGATACATTTCATCAATCGGCCTGACGACGCAGGAATGCCGGGATGTCCAGGTAGTCCAGGTCATCTTGCGGATTCATCTTCGCGGCAGCCGCAGCACCGGCCTGGGCCTGGTTGCGCATGACGGTCGGACGGTCCAGGTCACGGTAGTTCACCGCTGGAGCTTCCTGACGAACAGGGGCCTGTTGTTGTGGCTGTGTGGACATCGAAGTGTGGACGGTGTTGTCGATGACCTTCACAGGCTTCTCGATTTTAGCGCCCAGTCCTGTGGCAACAACAGTCACGTGCAGCTCGTCGCGCATGTCCGGATCGATAACGGTACCGACCTTGACCATCGCGTGCTCGGAAGCGAAGGCTTCGATGATGCTACCCACATCGGAGTACTCACCCAGGGACAGGTCAGGACCGGCGGTGATGTTCACCAGGATGCCGCGCGCACCTTGCAGGTTCACGTCTTCCAGCAACGGGTTGCGAATGGCCGCTTCGGTGGCCTCACGTGCACGGTTCGGACCGCTGGCGCAGCCAGTGCCCATCATCGCCATGCCCATTTCGCTCATCACGGTACGTACGTCGGCAAAGTCGACGTTGATCATGCCCGGACGCTTGATGATGTCGGAGATACCGCGAACGGCACCGGCCAGTACATCGTCAGCCTTGGCGAAAGCCGACAGCAGGCTGGCGTCTTTACCGAGGATGGTCAGCAGCTTCTCGTTGGGAATAGTGATCAACGAGTCGACGCTTTCAGACAGCAGACGAATACCTTCGTCGGCGATCTGCATGCGCTTGCGGCCTTCGAACGGGAACGGACGAGTCACCACCGCAACGGTGAGGATCCCCATTTCCTTGGCCACTTCAGCAATGATTGGCGCAGCACCGGTACCGGTACCACCGCCCATGCCCGTGGTGATGAACACCATATTGGTGCCCTGGAGGACTTCGGCAATGCGCTCACGATCTTCGAGAGCGGCCTGACGACCTACTTCAGGGTTGGCGCCAGCGCCGAGACCTTTGGTCACGCCGGTGCCCAGTTGCAGGATGGTCCGCGCGCCGATGCTTTTCAGCGCTTGAGCATCGGTGTTGGCGCAGATGAACTCGACGCCTTCGATGTTGCTCTTGACCATGTGGTTGACAGCGTTGCCGCCGCCACCGCCGACACCGATAACTTTGATTACCGGGCTTGCGGGGATGTTGTCTACGAGTTCGAACATTTTCCCTCTCCTTTACATTCTCTAGTTTTTTCGCCTACTGCGTGCTTCGGTGTAACGGTGTAACGGTAAATCTTCAGAAATTGCCCTGGACCCACTTCTTCAGGCGGTCCAGCAGCGGAGCCTGTGGCTCTTCGTTGCTGTAGCTGTCGCGGCTGCCGATGCCCGAGAACGAGATGCCGTCGGACTGCTTCTGCAGGCCGTACATCAACAGGCCGACGCCGGTGGAATAGATCGGGTTGCGCACCACGTCATCCAGACCTTTCACGCCGTGAGGCACGCCCAGGCGCACCGGCATGTGGAAGATTTCCTCGGCCAGTTCGGTAGCGCCTTCCATCTTCGATGTACCGCCGGTCAGCACGATGCCGGCCGGGATCAGGTCTTCGTAGCCGCTGCGGCGCAGTTCGGCCTGGATCAGCGTGAACAGTTCGTCGTAGCGCGGCTCGACCACTTCGGCCAGGGCCTGGCGGGACAGCTCGCGTGGTGGACGGTCGCCAACACTTGGCACCTTGATGGTTTCACCGGCACCGGCCAGCTTGGCCAGGGCGCAGGCGTAGCGGATCTTGATTTCTTCGGCGTACTGGGTCGGAGTGCGCAACGCCATGGCGATGTCGTTGGTCACCTGGTCGCCGGCAATCGGGATTACCGCGGTGTGGCGGATCGCGCCTTCGGTGAAGATCGCGATGTCGGTGGTGCCGCCGCCGATGTCCACCAGGCACACGCCCAGCTCTTTCTCGTCATCGGTCAGTACCGAATACGCGGAAGCCAGCTGTTCGAGAATGATGTCGTCGATTTCCAGGCCACAACGACGCACGCATTTTTCAATGTTCTGTGCGGCATTGACGGCGCAGGTGACCACGTGGACCTTGGCTTCCAGACGCACGCCGGACATGCCCAGTGGCTCGCGGACGCCTTCCTGGTTATCGATCACGTAATCCTGCGGCAGGGTATGCAGCACTCGCTGGTCAGCCGGGATCGCCACGGCCTGGGCCGCGTCGAGTACACGCTCAAGGTCCGCCGAGCTGACTTCGCGATCACGAATCGCCACGATGCCGTGGGAGTTCAGGCTGCGGATGTGATTGCCGGCCACGCCGACGAACGCCGAGTGAATCCGGCAACCCGCCATCAGCTGCGCTTCTTCGATGGCGCGCTGGATCGATTGCACGGTGGACTCGATGTTCACCACCACGCCTTTTTTCAGGCCACGGGACGGATGGGTACCGATCCCGACGATTTCCAGCGTGCCGTCGTCCGCGACCTCGCCCACCAGCGCCACCACCTTGGAGGTGCCGATATCGAGACCGACGATCATTTTGCCGCTTTGCACGTTTGCCATGGGTCCTGCCTCTTCTTAATTCTTCGCGACAGCGGGTTGGGCTGCCGTGGGCGCTACAGGTTCCCGCCAGCCAACAGCGAGGCCGTTGGCGTAGCGCAGATCGATGCGCGCAATGTTCGTAATCTGTTCTTTGAGCGTCTTGTCATAGATGGCGATGAAACGGCGCATCTTTTCCACCTGGTTGCCGCGTCCCAGCAGCAGTTCGATCCCGGGACCCGCGCTGCCGGGGCCGGTGGTCAGGAACCAGCTGCCGCGATCACGCAGTTCCAGGCGTGCAATCGAGAAGCCCAGCGGCCTGAGCATCTGGCTCAACACCTGGTATTGCTGCATCACTTGCTGTTGAGCCCGCTGCGGGCCGAACAGCTGAGGCAAGTGTTCGTAGTTCGCCAGCTCGCGCGGAGTGAACGCCTGCCCCTGGTTGTTCAACAGCGATTCGTCGCCCCAACGGGCCACCGGCAGTTGTTCTTCCAGGCGGATCACCACTTGATCCGGCCACACCCTGCGCACTTCGGCGTGGGCAATCCATGGCATCGTTTCCAGCTCGGTGCGCATGCTCGCCAGGTCGATAGTGAAGAAGCTCGACGCCACGTAAGGGGCGATCCGCTGCTGCACTGCTTGCTGGCTGATGTAACTCAAGTCGCCCTGCACATTGATTCTGGTGATCGGCCGGTCGGCATACGGCAACAGCCGTGTCGCGCCTTCGTAAGTACCGAACCCCAAAGCCACCAGCACTACCGGCCAGAACAACGCTTTGAGAAAACCGAAGTTGGCTTTCGGCAGGCGCGCGGACATCGGCTCTTTGGCCACCATTCGGCTGGCACCCCGCGGCACCGGCTTGCGGCCGGTCGGTGCGGTGGGCTGATGTCTGAGCTGAGCGCCTTGCATGGCCTTAACCTCTCGTCGACTCTTGGTTACCGGCAGTGTTGCCGGCAACGCTCTCGGCCAGAATGGCCAGAACCAGTTGCTGGAAATCCAGACCGGCGGCACGGGCCGCCATCGGCACCAGGCTGTGATCGGTCATGCCCGGTGCGGTGTTGACTTCCAGGAACCAAAACTGCCCTTCGGCGTCCTGCATCACGTCTGCCCTGCCCCAACCGGCGATACCCAGCGCTTCACAGGCTTTCGCCGTGAGGTCCATGAGTTCCTTTTCCTTGGCGCTGTCCAGACCGCACGGAATGCGGTACTGGGTATCGTTGGCGATGTACTTGGCGTCGTAGTCGTAGAAGCTGTGCGTCGTGCCCAGGGCAATCGGTGGCAACACCTGGTCACGCAGGGTGGCGATGGTGAACTCCGGACCGTGAATCCATTGCTCGACCAGCACTTGCGAATCGTAGGTACTGGCCGCTTTCCATGCGTCGATCAATTCGGACGCGGAACTCACTTTGGCCATACCGATACTTGAACCTTCATGGGCCGGTTTGACGATCAAAGGGAAGCCCAGTTCCGTCGCCGCCGAAATACAATCGGCTTCGCTGCTCAGTACCGCGTGACGTGGGGTCGGAATGCCCAGGCTGTGCCAGACCTGCTTGGTGCGCAGTTTGTCCATGGCCAGGGCCGAAGCCAGGATGCCGCTGCCGGTGTACGGAATGCCCAGGCATTCGAGCAGGCCCTGCATGCTGCCGTCTTCACCGCCACGACCGTGGAGGATGATGAAGGCGCGGTCGATCTTTTCGTTGAGCAGTCGCTGCAGCAGGTCATCGCCCACGTCGAGGCCGAACGCGTCCACACCGGCGCTTTGCAGTGCGTCCAGAACGGCGTTACCCGACTTCAGGGAGACCTCACGCTCGGCACTCTTGCCGCCGAACAGCACGGCGACGCGGCCGAAGTCTTTCGGCGCGATCGTGGAGACCAGGTTGGCGTAGGCAGCAGTCATTTCAACTTCCCCTTCTCCGGCGCGGCAACGGCACCGGCGAACAACTCGCTTTTCAACAGTTTTGGTGCGAGACCGCCGATATCGCCGGCGCCCTGGCACAGCAGGATGTCGCCGGCGCGCAGCAGCGGCTTGACCACTGGTGCGAGGTCGACGCCACGCTCGATGTAGATCGGGTCGAGCTGGCCACGCTGACGGATGCTGTTGCACAGCTTGCGGCTGTCGGCGCCCGGAATCGGCTCTTCGCCGGCCGGGTAGACTTCCATCAGCAGCAGTACGTTGGCGTCAGCCAGCACATTGACGAAATCGTCGTACAGGTCACGGGTGCGGCTGTAACGGTGCGGCTGGTAGACCATCACCAGGCGGCGCTCCGGCCAGCCACCGCGCACGGCCTTGATCACGGCCGCGACTTCGGTCGGGTGGTGACCGTAGTCGTCGACCAGCATCACATTGCCGCCGTCTACCGGCAGTTCGCCGTAGACCTGGAAGCGTCGGCCGACACCCTGGAACCCGGACAGGCCCTGGACGATGGCTTCATCGCTGACGCCTTCGTCGGTGGCGATGCAGATGGTCGCAAGGGCGTTCAATACGTTGTGGTTGCCCGGCATGTTCACCGAAACATCCAGTGGCTCGCGGTCGGGACGCAGTACGGTGAAGAAGGTCTGCATGCCTTGCTGGCGCACATTGATGGCGCGCACGTCGCAGTCTTCGCCGAAGCCGTAGGTAACGGTCGGACGCTTGACCTGCGGGAGGATTTCACGCACCACCGGGTCGTCCAGGCACACCACCGCCAGACCGTAGAACGGCAGGTTGTGCAGGAATTCGACGAAGGTTTTCTTCAGCTTGTTGAAGTCACCGTCGTAGGTCGCCATGTGATCGGCGTCGATGTTGGTGACCACGGCCACCAGCGGCTGCAAGTGCAGGAAGCTCGCATCGCTTTCGTCGGCCTCGGCGATCAGGTAACGGCTGGTGCCGAGCTGGGCATTGGTGCCCGCGGCATTCAGGCGGCCACCGATCACGAACGTCGGGTCCAGGCCACCGGCCGCGAACACCGAAGCGATCAGGCTGGTGGTTGTGGTTTTGCCGTGGGTACCGGCAACGGCGATGCCGTGGCGATAGCGCATCAGCTCCGCCAGCATCTCTGCACGCGGCACCACCGGAATACGACGTTCCAGTGCGGTTGCGACTTCCGGGTTGGACGTGTTCACGGCGCTCGACACCACCAGCACGTCGGCGGCAGCGGCGTTCTCGGCGCGGTGGCCGATGAAGATCTGCGCCCCGAAGGACTCCAGACGCTCGGTCACCGGCGAAGCCTTCAGGTCGGAACCGGACACTTCATAGCCCAGGTTCAACAACACTTCAGCAATCCCGCACATGCCCACACCGCCGATACCGACGAAGTGGATGCGGCGGATGCGGCGCATTTCCGGTTGCGGCATGGCTTTCTGATTCTCAACCATGGGCCACCTCCAGGCAGCTATCGACCACGTTACGGGTGGCATCGGGTTTGGCCAGGCGGCGTGCCGCGGTAGCCATTTCGTTGAGTCGTTGTGGTTGCATCAGGACCTCTGTCAGGCGAGCGGCAAGATCCGCTGCGCCAGTCGTTCTTTGCGGCATCAGGAAGGCTGCGCCTTCACGGGCCAAATATTCGGCGTTGCGGGTCTGGTGATCGTCGATGGCATGAGGCAAAGGCACCAGCATCGAGGGCAGACCGGCGGCGGCCAGTTCACTGATGGTCAGCGCGCCTGCGCGACATACCACCAGGTCGGCCCAGCTGTAGGCTTGGGCCATGTCTTTGATGAAGGGCTGCACCTGCGCCTCGACGCCAGCCGCGCGATAGCGCTCTGCAGTCACTTCATCGTGGTTTTTGCCGGCCTGATGGAACACTTCCGGACGCAGATCAGCAGCGACTTGCGACAGGGCTTCAGGCAGCAACTTGTTCAACGGCTCTGCGCCCAGGCTTCCGCCCAGGATCAGCAAACGCGCCTTGCGACCGGTCAGGGCAGGTCGCGATGTCTCGAGGAACAGCTCGGTGCGCACCGGATTACCGGTGGTCCGGCGGCTGCCCGACAGGGTAAAGGTGTCGGGGAACGCTTCACAGACTCGGGCGGCCAACGGCACCAGCAACCGATTGGCGGTACCGGCCACGGCGTTCTGCTCGTGAACGATCACCGGCACGCCGGCTAGTTTGGCCGCGACACCGCCAGGGCCGGTCACAAAACCACCAAAACCCACGACACAGACCGGTTGCAGACGGCGAATGATCGCCCGCGCCTGCCAGACCGACTTGAACAACATGAACGGTGCCTTGAGCAGGGACAATTTGCCCTTGCCGCGCAGACCGCTGGCGTTGATCCGATGCAGCTCGATACCGGCCGCCGGCACCAGGTCGTTCTCGATGCCACGCGGGGTGCCGAGCCAGTGCACGGTATAACCGCGCGCCTGGAATTCGCGAGCGCAGGCCAGCGCCGGGAACACGTGGCCACCGGTGCCGCCGGCCATGATCATGACGTTAGCGCCCATGGTTCGACTCCTCGGCGAAGTCGCTCTCATGGAACTCCATCTCTTCACTGCCCAGATGGGTTCGACTTTCCCACTCGATGCGCAGCAACAAGCCGAGACAGGCGCAGCAAATCACCAACGAGCTGCCGCCGTAACTGAGGAACGGCAGGGTCAGTCCCTTGGTCGGCAGCAGGCCGACGTTCACGCCGATATTGATCAGGAATTGACCAATCCACAGGAACGACAAGCCGTAGGCGACATAAGCAGCAAAAAACTGCTTGGCCTTCTCGGCCCACAAACCGATGTACATGCCACGAATACACACGAAGACGAACAGTGCCACGGTGCACAGCGAACCCACCGCGCCCAGTTCTTCGGCCAGGACCGAGAATACGAAGTCAGTGTGGGCTTCCGGCAGGTAGAACTGTTTCTGCACGCTGTTGCCCAGGCCAACGCCCAGCCATTCGCCGCGACCGAAAGCGATCAATGCCTGGGACAACTGATAGCCGGCGCCGAACTGGTCAGCCCACGGATCGGCAAAGTTGGTCAGACGCGCCATTCGATACGGCTGCATTTGAATCAACAGCACCACCGCACCGACGGCCAGCACCACCATCAGGGAAAAACGGAACAGCCCGACGCCGCCAAGGAACAGCATCGCCGCCGCGGCACCCATCATCACGACGGTGGCACCGAAGTCCGGCTCCATCAGCAGCAGGCCCGCCATCGGCAGCAGCACGATGAACGGCTTGAAAAAGCCCATCCAGCTTTCACGCACTTCTTTCTGGCGACGCACCAGATAGCCGGCGAGGTAGATCACCACGAACACCTTGGCGATCTCGGAAGGCTGGACGTTGAAGAAACTGAAGCCGATCCAGCGCATCGAGCCGTTAACCTCACGGCCGATCCCCGGAACGATCACCATCACCAGCAAGCCGAATGCACCCAGCAGCATCAACCAGCCCAGGCGTTGCCAGGTGGCAATCGGGATCATCATGGTGACGATGCAGGCCCCCAGACCCAGCACCACGTAAATAAGGTGGCGAATCATGTAATACAGGGCGCTGCCAGACTGCACTGCCGCCACTTCGGTCGATGCCGAGGCAATCATGATCAGCCCAAGGCCGAGCAGCGTCAGGCAACCGGCGAGCATCGGGAAATCGAGGTCAATACCGCGTCCGGTGATGATCGGCGAAGGGTATGGCTTGATGATGTCTCTCAGGCTCATGCCAGATCCTCCACGGCTTGGACGAACTGGTGACCGCGGTCTTCGTAGTTCTTGAACATGTCGAAACTGGCGCAGGCTGGCGACAACAGCACCACGTCGCCCGGCTGGGCTGCGGCGCGGCATTGCTCGACGGCTTCGACCAGGGAGCCGGCGCGGATCAGCGGTACGGCGTCGCCGATGGCCTCACCGATCTTGTCGGAATCGCGGCCCATCAGCACCACGGCGCGGCAGTTGGCCGCCACCGGATCGCGCAGGTCCTTGAATTCGGCACCCTTGCCGTCGCCACCGGCGATCAGCACGACTTTACCGTCGATGTCTGCGCCCAAACCTTCGATGGCCGCCAGTGCGGCGCCGACGTTGGTGGCTTTGGAATCGTTGTAATAGCCCACGCCGTCGAGGTCACGGACCCATTGGCAGCGATGTTCGAGACCGGCGAAGGTGCGCAGGCTCGACAACATGGCATCGAACGGCAGGCCAACCGCATGGCCCAGCGCCAGGGCTGCCAGGGCGTTGGACTGGTTGTGGGCACCGCGAATCTTCAACTCGCGCACCGGCATCAGGTTCTGGAACTCGAAGGCCAGGTATTTCTCGCCGTCTTCTTCACGGATACCGAAGGCTTTGAAATCGGGTTTGCTCAGACCGAAGGTCCAGCACGGCTGGCCCTCGCCCATCAACGGGCGACTCAGGGCATCCTGGCGATTGACCACGAACTGCCTGGCGCCCCGGAAGATCCGGTGCTTGGCCAGGTGATAGGCCGGCAGACCGCTGTAACGGTCCATGTGGTCTTCGCTGATATTGAGCACGGTCGCCACTTCGGCGTTGAGCTGATCGGTGGTTTCCAACTGGAAACTCGACAGTTCCATCACGTACAACTCGATGTCGTCGCTGAGCAAGTCCAACGCCGGGGTACCGAGATTGCCGCCGACGGCGACACGCTTACCTGCCGCAGCCGCCATTTCGCCGACCAGGGTGGTGACAGTGCTTTTCGCGTTGGAACCGCTGATGGCCACGATCGGCGCCTTCGCGTTACGCGCGAACAGTTCGATGTCGCCGGACAATTTCACGCCACGAGCGGCGGCTGCCTGCAGGGCCGGGGTCGCCAGCGCCAGACCGGGGCTGACGTAGAGTTCGTCGGCACGGCACAGGAACTCGACGTCCAGTTCGCCACAACGCACTTCCACGTGCGGATAGTCACGCTTGAGCGTGGCCAGTTCCGGTGGATTTTCCCGCGTATCGGCCACGGCAAACGCCACGCCCCGGTTCGCCAGGAAGCGAACCAGGGACATGCCGCTCTTGCCGAGGCCGACAACGATGCGGAAGTGGTCAGAAGCGATCAGAGACACGAGTTTCTACCTCAGCTTCAGGGTGGCAAGGCCGACCAGCACGAGAATCACGGTGATGATCCAGAAACGGACGATCACGCGCGGCTCGGGCCAGCCCTTGAGTTCAAAGTGGTGGTGAATCGGTGCCATGCGGAATACGCGGCGACCGGTCAGTTTAAAAGAGGCGACCTGAATGACGACTGACAGGGTTTCCATCACGAACACGCCGCCCATGATGAACAGGACGATTTCCTGACGGACGATCACCGCGATGGTGCCCAGAGCCGCGCCCAGCGCCAGTGCACCGACGTCACCCATGAAGACTTGTGCCGGATAGGTGTTGAACCAGAGGAAGCCCAGGCCTGCTCCGATCAGTGCGCCACAGAACACGATCAATTCACCGGCGCCCGGTACATAAGGAATCAGCAGGTATTCGGCGAATTTCACGTTACCCGACAGGTAGCAGAAAATGCCCAGGCCGCCGCCCACCATCACCGTCGGCATGATCGCCAGGCCGTCGAGGCCGTCGGTCAGGTTGACCGCGTTGCTCGAACCGACGATCACAAAATAGGTCAGGACAATGAAGCCGGCGCCCAACGGAATGCTGTAGTCCTTGAGCATCGGCAGAATCAGCGTGGTTTCTACCGGAGTGGCGGCGGTCACATACAGGAAGATCGCCGCGCCCAGGCCAAATACCGACTGCCAGAAATACTTCCAGCGGCTTGGCAGGCCGCGGGAGTTTTTCTCGATGACCTTGCGGTAGTCGTCGACCCAGCCGATTGCGCCGAACAGCAGGGTCACCAGCAGTACGACCCAGACATAGCGGTTGCTCAGGTCAGCCCAAAGCAGGGTGCTGACGCCGATAGACGACAGAATCAGCGCGCCGCCCATGGTCGGGGTACCCGACTTCGACAGGTGCGACTGCGGGCCGTCGTTGCGAACGGATTGACCGATCTGACGGTTCTGCAACGTGCGGATCATCCACGGGCCATAGCACAGCGACAAGACCAGCGCGGTCAGCACACCGAGAATCCCGCGCAGGGTCAGGTACTGGAAGACCGCGAAGCCTTTGTAGAACTGTTGCAGATACTCCGCTAGCAGCAGCAGCATTAATGTTTCTCCAGACTGGACCCGCACAAGGCGGCGACGACGTTTTCCATCGCAGCGCTGCGCGACCCCTTGATCAAAATGGTGGTGTTTGTGTCTTGTTCGGCGCCCAGGGCCTTGATCAGCTCAGCCTGCGTGCTGAAGTGAAAAGCCTGTGGACCGAAGGCGTTGACGGCGTGAACCATCATTGGCCCGACGGCGTACAGCGCAGAAACCTTGCCACGGGCGTATTCGCCCACGTCGCGGTGCCCCTGCTCCGCCCAATCGCCCAACTCGCCGATATCCCCGAGCACCAGAACGGTGCGGCCGGAAAAGCCGGCGAGTATATCAACGGCAGCGCACATGGAGGTGGGATTGGCGTTGTAAGTGTCATCGATCACGCGCATGCCATTGCTGGCCAATTGCGCAACGGTGCGCCCCTTGACCGGTTGCACCGCGCCAAGGCCGGCGGCGATACCGGACAGCAACACACCCAGGGCATGGGCGGCAGCGGCGGCGGCCATGGCATTGGCAACGTTGTGGGTGCCGAGCAGGTTCAGTTGAACGCGCGCCACACCTTCAGGGCTGTGCAGGTTGAACGCCGGGCAGCCGCGAGCATCGGTGGCCAGGTCACTGGCATGGAAATCGGCGCTGGCGTTGCTCAACGCAAACGTCAGCACTTTGCGGTCACCGGCGCGCGCCTTCCAGATACCGAATGCCTTGTCGTCAAGATTGAGAACGGCGACGCCATCGGCATCCAGCCCTCCGATAATCTCGCCCTTGGCTTCGACGATTTTTTCCGGACCACCGAACTCGCCGACGTGGGCGGTCCCGGCGTTATTGAGAACGGCCACATGGGGTTTGGTCATGCTCACGGTGTAGGCAATTTCGCCCAGGCGCGAGGCACCCAGCTCGATCACCGCAGCGGTATGTTCCGGCGCCAGTTCGAGCAGGGTCAACGGAACGCCGAGGTCGTTATTCAGGTTGCCACGGGTCGCCAGCACCGCACCGCGCGTGCGCAGGATGCTCGCAAGCATTTCCTTGACCGTGGTCTTGCCACTGGAACCGGTAATAGCCACGACCGGATGGGTGTAGGCGGCGCGATTCAGCGCGCCTAACTGGCCAAGGGCCTGGCGGGTGTCGCTGACCAGCAATTGCGGCAGCGTGCTGTCGGCGACTTCACGCTCGACCAGCGCGGCCACGGCGCCCTTGGCCGCGACTTCATTCAGATAATCATGACCATCGAAGCGCGGACCGGCCAACGCGATAAACAGTTGACCGGGTTTGATCGCACGGCTGTCGATGCTGACGCCGTCGAAGCTGGCATCGGCAGACACCAGGCGAGCATTCAGCGCACCGGTCAGTTCACTCAGTCTCAAGGCCTTAAGCATGGGCCACCTCCCACGCGGTCAAGGCATGATCGGCCTCGACCAGATCGGAAAAGGCATGGCGTTCGCCGTTGATTTCCTGATAGTCCTCGTGACCTTTACCGGCCAGGACAATCACGTCATCCACCGAGGCACTGGCGATCAGCCGGGCAATCGCCTGACCACGACCGGCAACGAACTCCACTTTATCCACAGCCGTGAAACCGGCACGGATGTCATCGAAAATCACTGCAGGGTCTTCAGTACGCGGGTTGTCGTCGGTGACCAGTACGCCATCGGCCAGACGCTCGACCACCTCGGCCATCAATGGACGCTTGCCGCGATCGCGGTCGCCGCCACAGCCGAACAGGCACAGCAACCGGCCCTTGGCGTGTGGACGCAGGGCCAGCAGTACTTTTTCCAGGGCATCCGGGGTGTGGGCGTAATCGACCACCACCAGCGGCTGCGAACCACCGCCCAGACGCTGCATGCGCCCGGCAGGGCCTTCAAGCTGCGGCAGCACCTTGAGGATTTCGTCCAGGGCGTAATCCAGACCGAGCAACGCGCCGACCGCCGCCAGGACATTGCTCAGGTTGAAGCGACCGAGCAAGGTGCTGCGCAAGTGGTGCTCGCCCTGTGGCGTGACCAGCGTGGCGCGCACGCCTTCGTCGTCGAATTGCGCCTGGCGGCAATACAGGTAAGCGCTGGAATCTTCCAGGCTATAGGTGATCAACCGCGACTCGAGCTTGTCGGCGGCCAGTTGCCGACCAAATTCGTCGTCGAGGTTGACCACGCGGCATTTCAAGTCATTCCAGGCAAACAGCTTGCCCTTGGCTTCGCCGTAAGCCTGCATGGTGCCGTGGTAATCCAGGTGATCGCGGGACAGGTTGGTCATCACCGCCACATCGAACGCCAGTGCAGTCACGCGGCCCTGGTCCAGGCCATGGGAAGACACTTCCATCGCCACGGCTTTGGCCCCGGCCTTCTTCAGGTCCGCCAGGGTCGCTTGCACGGCAATCGGATTCGGCGTGGTGTGCAGTCCGCTTTCCAGCGCGCCGTAGAAACCGCAACCGAGTGTACCGACCAGGCCGCAGTGCTGGCCGAGCAGGTCCAGTGCCTGGGCGACCAATTGCGTCACGCTGGTCTTGCCGTTGGTACCGGTTACGCCCACCAGGTTCAGGTGATGGCTCGGCTCGCCATAAAAACGCCCGGCGATGTCCGACAGCTGAGCCGCCAGGCCCTTGACCGGAATCAGCGGCACTTCAGTGATCGGCAGGACCGTGGCGCCTTCTACTTCATAGGCCACCGCGGCAGCACCGCGCTGCAAGGCGTCGGCAATATGTGCGCGCCCATCGAATTTCCCGCCCGGCACGGCAAGGAACAGATCGCCCGCGCGCACATTGCGGCTGTCCAGGGCGAGCTCGCGAATCAGCAGATCGTGGCCGGCGTGAGGGAAAATCTTGTTCAGGCTCAGGGACATCAGCCGCGCCCTCCATTGGCTTTCAGCGGAACGACCGGTGTTGCGTTCGCTTGTTGAGTAGGTGGCAGGTTGTCCGGCGTAATGTTCATCAGGCGCAGGGTGCCCGACATCACGCGGCTGAACACCGGCGCGGAAACCAGGCCACCGAAGTAACCGGCCTTGGTCGGCTCGTCGATCACCACCACGATGGCGTAACGCGGATCGCTCATCGGGCCGAAGCCGGCGAACAGCGAACGGTAGGAGTTTTCGGCGTAACCCTTGGTACCGACCGAGGTTTTACGCGCAGTACCCGACTTGCCGCCCACGTGATACGCCGGCACTTGTGCACGGAATACGCCGCGCGGGGCTTCGATCACTTGTTGCAGCATGCCTTGCATGGTTTTCGCGACCGCCTCCGGCAACACCTGGGTGGTTTGCGGTGCCTTGTCGGTCTTGATCAAGGTCAGCGGTGCGAGGCGACCGTTGTTGGCCAGGGCCGAGAAAGCGTGAACCAGCTGGATTGCGGTCACGGAGATACCGTAGCCGTAGGACAGCGTGGCGGTTTCTGCCTTGCGCCACTCGCGGTAGTTCGGCAGGTTGCCGACGCGCTCGCCCGGGAAGCCCAGGCCGGTGTCCTGGCCGAGGCCGACTTTCTGCGCGAGACGGAAAATGGTTTCGCCGCCAATGTCGAAGGCAACCTTGCTCATGCCGACGTTACTGGAGTTGATCAGGATGCCGGTCAGGTCGAGCACCGGGCCTTCGGTCTTGGATACGTCCTTGATGGTGTACTTGCCAATCTGCAAGGAGCCCGGATACACCTCGACGGTGTCGCTCGGTTTCCAGCGGCCGGTTTCGATCGCAGCGCTCATCGAAATCGCTTTCATGGTCGAACCCGGCTCGAACACGTCGATCATCGCGCGGTTGCGCATCATCGCCGGTTGCAGGTTGCGACGGTTGTTCGGGTTGTAGGTCGGCTGGTTGACCATCGCGAGAATCTCGCCGGTCTTCACGTCCATGATCACCAGGCTGCCGGCCTTGGCGCCGTTCTCGATGATCGCGTTGCGCAATTCGCGGTTGGCCAGGTATTGCAGGCGCAGGTCAATGGACAACGCCAAGGGCTTGCCGGCCTTGGCGTTTTTGGTGACCTGGACATCCTTGATCAGCCGGCCGCGCCGGTCCTTGATCACCTGACGCTTGCCAGGGACCCCGGCCAGCCATTCGTCGTAGGCCAGTTCGACGCCTTCACGACCGTGATCGTCGATGTCGGTAAACCCGACCATATGGGCGGTGACTTCGCCGGCAGGATAAAACCGCCGGAACTCTTCGATGCCGTAGACACCTGGCACCTTCAGGTCGAGCACGGCCTGGCCCTGCTCAGGCGTCAGCCCGCGCACCAGGTAAATGAACTCCTTGTTGGCCTGGGCTTCGAGACGTTCGGCCAGGGCTTTCGGGTCCTGCCCCAAGGCAGCCGCCAGTGCTGGCCACTTCTCTTTGGCCGTTTGCATTTCCTTGGCATTGGCCCAAAGGGTGGTGACCGGAGTACTCACGGCCAAGGGCTCGCCGTTACGGTCGGTGATCAGACCACGGTGGGCCGGAATCGGAATATGACGAACACTGCGGGCATCGCCCTGACCTTTAAGGAAGGCACGGTCGACCACTTGCAAATCGATGATGCGCCAGGCAATTGCAACCACCATGATGCCGAGCAAACCCAGCACCACGCGGAACCGCCAAGGAAAGAGTGCACCTTCGAGTTTCATCATGGCGCCACCATCTTCACGTCAGCGGCACCGGGAATGTGCATTTTCAGTTGTTCGGTGGCCAGCACTTCGATACGGCTGTGAGCGGTCCAGGTGCTCTGCTCCAGAATCAACCGGCCCCACTCGGCTTGCGCCTTGTCGCGCACGCTCAACTCGTTGTACAGCGAATTCAATAGCTGACGGTTCCAGTGGGCGCTGTAGGACACGCCGATGGCCGAAATGAGCACGCCGACAAACAGCAGCAGCATGAAGAAGCTTCCGCCGGGCAATGGCTTGGCGAAAAGCTTGCTCACCGCAGCTTCTCCGCCACACGCATGACAGCGCTACGGGAACGTGGGTTGGCTTTGAGTTCGGCGTCGGAGGCCGTCTGCGCTTTGCCATGGACTTTGATTTTCGGTTCGAAGGCGACATGCCGAACCGGCAGGTTGCGCGGCAGGTTGTCGGCTTCGCCTTTGACCAGCTTGCGCATGAACAGTTTGACGATACGGTCTTCCAGCGAATGGAAGCTGATCACCACCAGGCGACCGCCCACTTCCAGGCATTCCAGCGCGGCTTCGAGGCCGGTTTCCAGATCACCCAGTTCGTTGTTGACGTGAATACGCAAGCCCTGGAACGCACGGGTTGCAGGGTTCTTGCCCTTTTCCCACGCCGGGTTGGCGACTTTCAGGACTTCTGCCAGGTCACCGGTGCGTTCGAATGGCTTGATGTCGCGGCGCTCGGCCACGGCACGGGCCATGCGGCCGGAAAAACGCTCTTCGCCATATTCCTTGAACACCCGGGCGATTTCTTCCACGGGCGCGGTGTTGACGAATTCGGCAGCGCTGATTCCGCGGGACGGATCCATGCGCATGTCCAGCGGACCATCGTTGAGGAAGCTGAAACCGCGCTCAGGGTCGTCGAGCTGTGGCGAAGACACGCCCAGATCCAGCAGAACGCCGCTGACCTTGCCGGCCAGACCGCGCTCGGCGACTTCCGAACCGAGCTCGGCAAAGCTGCGCTGCACAACGACAAAGCGGCCGTCTTCGGCCGCTAGCGTCTGCCCTGTGGCAATCGCTTGTGGATCCTTGTCGAATCCGAGCAACCGACCATCGGGACCGAGCTGACTGAGGATCAACCGGCTGTGTCCGCCGCGCCCGAACGTGCCGTCCAGATAGCAGCCATCAGGACGTACGGCGAGAGCCTCGACGGCTTCGTCAAGCAGTACGGTGATGTGGTTAAAGCCGCTATCAATAGTCACAGGATCAAATCACGCAGTTCATCAGGCATAGCGCCCGGTTGTTGAATGGCAGCCAGGTCAGCGGCAGAAACCGCGTTCCAGGCATCCTCGTCCCACAATTGGAACTTGTTCAGTTGGCCTACCAACATCGCGCGCTTATCCAACCTGGCATATTCACGAAGACGCGGCGGAACCAGAAAACGACCACTGCCATCGAGCTCGAGGTCGACGGCATTACCAATCAGTAAACGTTGCAGGCGACGGTTCTCTTCGCGAAGCGAAGGCAGTGCGCGCAGTTTGGTTTCAATAATTTCCCACTCATCGAGGGGGTAAACACACAAACATGGATCAACGGCATCAATCGTGACGATCAACTGCCCGGAACTGCGCGAATCGAGCTCGTCGCGGTACCGGCTCGGCATGGCGAGACGGCCCTTTGCATCGAGACTGATAGCGTTGGCTCCGCGAAACACGTCAGCGTTTCTCCAAATTCTAGCGTTTTGAGTTCAAAAAACCCACTTCATGCCACTTTCCGCCACTTACGCACACTATAGGAATGCCCCCACCACACCGTCAAGGCGCGGATTAAAGGAAAATCCTTACAGAACTGAGATTTAGGAGCATTAACGGAGGGGTAACGAAAATCCGGCAGATGATTCCGCCCGATAACTTGAATCAGCACAGAAGGCTGCGTTCGGAAGTTAAAGTGTTTTATTAAGAGTAAGATTTTTTTGGTATTACAAAAGAGGTTCTGCTGACGATTGTGTAAGGAGGGAAACCGGTGCTTCGTGGAGTTTATGCGATCACTACAAGCGCGAGCTAATCGATATCACAAAACCGCTTCTCCTGACGACCGTATAACGAGGAAAACCGGTGCTTCGTGGAGTTTATGCGATCACTACAAACGCGGGCTAATCGATATCACAAAACCGCTTCTCCTGACGACCGTATAACGAGGGAAACCGGTGCTTCGTGGAGTTTATGCGATCACTACAAGCGCGGGCTAATCGATATCACAAAACCGCTTCTCCTGACGACCGCATAACGAGGAAAACCGGTGCTTCGTGGAGTTTATGCGATCACTACAAGCGCGGGCTAATCAATATCACAAAACCGCTCCTGCTGACGACTGTGCAAGGAGGGAAATTGCTACCACCGACACACTCTGCCCAATAAATTAAGCAGAGAGGAGAAAAAAGGTGGAGAGTCGATCTGTAAGCCGGGTTCTGTCTTGAACAGTCATTCGTCTACGATGGCCATCACTGGACATCTTTAGCAACCTACCCGGTCCCAGCGCGGGCCACGCCTTGGGACCCTATTTGGTCTTGCTCCAAGTGGGGTTTACCTAGCCACGAACTGTTGCCAGACGTGCGGTGCGCTCTTACCGCACCTTTTCACCCTTACCGGCGCCGAAGCGCTTAGGCGGTTATTTTCTGTGGCACTTTCCGTAGGCTCGCGCCTCCCAGGCGTTACCTGGCACTTCGCCCTATGGAGCCCGGACTTTCCTCCCCCCCCTAATTTTCATAGGGGGCAGCGACTGTCCGATCGACTCTCCGCCGCGAAGGTTACCGGCAGAGCGCCCGAAGAACAAGCACCAAGCGCCATAGAGCGCGCCTGTGCGTCGGGTTTTACTCGCCCTTCTGCTGATCCAGCGCGATCTGGTACAGCACATTCTTTCGCTCGCCGGTGATTTGCGCCGCCAAAGCCGCCGCACGCTTGAGCGGCATTTCTTCGAGCAACAGGTTGAGGATGCGCATCGCCTCGCTGCTGACGGCACCTTCTTCCTCGGGCGCGGACCAGCCCGCTACCAGCACCACGCACTCGCCGCGCTGCTGGTTGCTGTCCGACTCGACAAACTCACGCAGCTCAGCCAGTGGCAGGCCCTTGAGGGTTTCAAACGTCTTGGTCAACTCACGGGCAAGCAGCGCCGGACGCTCGGGACCGAACACCAGCTCCATGTCTTGCAGGCATTCAAGGATGCGATGCGGAGCCTCGTAGAAGATCAAGGTGCGGGGCTCTTCCTTTACCTGCTCGAGACGCGCCCGCCGCCCCACCGCCTTGGCCGGGAGGAAACCTTCGAAAATGAATCGGTCGGAAGGCAGACCCGCCGCCGACAACGCTGCAATCAACGCGCAGGCACCCGGAACCGGCACCACATTGATGCCTGCAGCCCGGGCCTGCCGCACCAGGTGATAACCCGGATCGGAAATCAGCGGCGTCCCGGCGTCGGAGATCAACGCCACGTTGTCACCGGCAAGCAGACGAGTGATAAAGCGGCTACCTTCATCCCGCTCGTTGTGCTCATGGCAGGCCGCCAATGGCGTCGCAATGCCGAAGTGTTGCATCAGGCGCTGGGAATGGCGGGTGTCTTCCGCGGCGATCAAGGCCACATCACGCAGAATCTTCAGCGCCCGCGCACTGATGTCATCCAGGTTGCCGATGGGCGTCGCCACCACAAAAAGCGAGCCAGCAGCGGAATTCAAAGCACCTGGAGCAGTCAAAGCGCACACCTCATGATCGGTAAAAGCCGCCATTGTAGCGCGTAGCGAGGCTCACGATACGCGCAAGCAAACACGGCATCGGCGACCGTTTGTGCGCTGGCGCAACATTTCCACCAGCTAAATTGATCGATTCACGCCAGTAACATCGCGCCCCGGCCAGTGCTTGGGTACAATTCCACGCTAATTTGATCGAGTATCAGGAACGCTTACATGATCGCTTGCCTGCGGCTGTTATCTGCCCTCTGCCTCGCTGCCTTGCTGGCGGCTTGCGCCAGCTCGCCCTCCTCCAGCCTTGGCGAACTTCCACGGACACCGGACGCCAGTATCGAGCAGTTGCTTGAGAAGGCCTCCCAAAGCAAATCACCGGAAGATGCCGCCCTTCTGCGCCTGAGCGCTGCCGACCTGGCCTTTCACCAGGGCAATGCCGGCCAGTCCGCGCAAATCCTGCAACAGGTTCCTATCGAGCAGCTCAAGCCGGGCCCACAGATTTTCGCCAACACCCTGGCGGCTGAACTGGCCATGACCCGCAATCAGCCCAAGGCCGCACTGGCCGCCTTGAGCCACCCAAGCCTGCAATACTTGAGCGAACTGCCCGTCGAACAACAGGTCCGCACCGGCACCGTTCACGCCCGCGCACTTGAAGCCGATGGCCAGACCCTCGCCGCCGCTCGCGAGCGCATTTTCATCGCCCCGATGCTCAAAGGTGAAGCCGCCAGCAAAAACCACGAAGCCATCTGGACCCTGATCGCTTCGCTGCCGACCGATCAGTTGCAGCCGAACACCACCGACGATCTCGGCGGCTGGATGGCCCTGGCGCTGGCCGTGAAATCCGCCGGCACCCTGGAGCAGCAACAAGCCGCCATCGACAACTGGCGCACGCGGAATCCGAAACACCCGGCAGCCATTCAATTGCCGCAGCCACTGACCCAACTCAAGGAACTGGCCAGCCAACCCCTGAGCAAGATCGCCCTGCTGCTGCCTCAGGACGGCCCGCTGGCCTCGGTTGGCAAAGCACTGCGCGACGGTTTCATGGCCGCTCACTACCAGGCACAACAGGCCGGGCAGAAACCACCCGCCATCGAGTTTTATGACAGTTCGCGCCTGACCTCCATGGACGAGTTCTACCGCAAGGCCCAGGCCGATGGCGTGCAACTGGTCGTCGGCCCGCTGGAGAAGCCGCTGGTCAAACAGCTGAGCACTCGCCCGCAATTGCCGATCACCACACTCGCGCTGAATTACAGCGAGGGCGATCAAGGCCCGGCGCAGTTGTTCCAGTTCGGTCTTGCCGCTGAAGACGAAGCTCGTGAAGTGTCGCGCCGCGCTCGCGCCGATGGCCTGCACCGTGCAGCCATCATGGTGCCGAAAGGTGAATGGGGCGACCGTGTGCTCAAGTCGTTCAGCCAGGATTGGCAGGCCAATGGCGGTACTATCGTTGCCACCGAACGTGTCGATCAACCGGTCCAGTTAGCCCAGCAGATTGCCGACATGTTCCAGCTGCGTCAGAGCGAAGGTCGCGCCAAGAGCCTGCAAAGCACTGTTGGCTCGCAAGTCGCTGCCCAGCCATCGCGCCGCCAGGACATCGAGTTCATTTTCCTGGCCGCAACACCACAACAGGCCCAGCAGATCAAACCGACCCTGAACTTCCAGTACGCAGGCGATGTGCCGGTCTACGCCACCTCTCACGTGTTCAGCGCCAGTGGCGACGTCAACCAGTACAACGACATGAATGGCATCCGCTTCTGCGAAACGCCATGGCTGCTGGAGGCCAACGATCCACTGCGCCGCCAGGTCACAGCCCAGTGGCCACAAGCCGCCGGCAGCCTGGGGCGTCTGTATGCAATGGGTGTGGACGCCTATCGCCTGGCACCGCGCCTGGGCCAACTCAAGTCTCTGCCAGACAGCCGCATCGACGGTGAGTCGGGCAGCCTTGGCATGTCTCAGAGCCAGCGGGTCGTGCGCCAGTTGCCATGGGCCCAGTTCGCCAATGGCCAGGTCCAGCGCCTGCCGGACACCGCTCGCTGATGCCTGACAGGTCACGCCAGCAAAGCGGCATGGATGCCGAGCGCCGTGCGCTCGAGCATCTTCAACAACAGGGTCTGCGCCTGCTGGCGCAGAACTGGTTGTGCAAACGCGGCGAGCTTGATCTGGTCATGCTAGATGGCGATACAGTAGTATTCGTTGAAGTCCGCTACAGAAAAAACACTCAATGGGGTGGCGCGCTCGACAGCATCGATGAGCGCAAACGGCAAAAGCTGATTTTCGCCGCGCAATATTTTCTTCAGCGCGAGTCGCGCTGGGCCAATTCCCCTTGCCGCTTCGACGTGATTGCCATCGACAGCAACCTCGATCAGTTGAACTGGCTGCAGAATGCCTTCGACGGCTGATCGCCGGCATTGCGAACCGGACACTATCACCGAACACTTTTGCTCTTTGCTTTGCGGGCTGCACATTCATGTGCCGAACAGCCGCGCCACTTAAGGTCACACAGATGGACATGCAATCCCGAATTCGCCAGCTTTTTCAGGCCAGTATCGACACCAAGCAACAGGCGATGGAAGTACTTGCACCGCACATCGAGCAAGCCAGCCAGGTCATGGTCAACGCCCTGCTCAACGAAGGAAAAATGCTTTCCTGTGGTAACGGCGGCTCTGCCGGCGACGCCCAGCACTTCTCGTCCGAGCTGCTCAATCGCTTTGAGCGCGAGCGCCCGAGCCTGCCGGCCATCGCCCTGACGACCGACAGTTCGACGATCACCTCGATCGCCAACGACTACAGCTACAACGAAATCTTCTCCAAGCAGATCCGCGCACTCGGCCAACCGGGCGATGTGTTGCTGGCTATCTCCACCAGCGGCAACTCGGCCAACATAATTCAAGCGATCCAGGCCGCACATGATCGCGAAATGATTGTCGTAGCATTGACGGGACGTGATGGCGGCGGCATGGCGTCGCTGCTGTTGCCCGAGGACGTCGAGATTCGCGTACCGGCAAACGTCACCGCTCGTATTCAAGAAGTCCACCTGCTGGCGATCCATTGCCTTTGCGACTTGATCGACAGCCAACTGTTCGGGAGTGAAGAATGACCCCTAATCGCCTTGGCCTACTGGCCTTGACCCTGTGCCTCGGCATCAGTGGCTGCACCTCGGTGGTGACTGCCAGCCGTGAAGCACCGATTGAAGATGACCGCGGCACCCGCACACTGGGCAGCAAGATCGACGACTCCCTGATCGACACCAAGGTTGGCGTGAACATCGCCAAGGCTGACCCGGCCCTGGATAAGGACTCGCACATCGTCGTCACCAGCTTCAACGGCGTCGTGCTGCTCGCCGGGCAAACGCCACGCGCAGACCTCAAGGCCAAGGCCGAACAGGCCGCTGCCGCGGTCCAGCGCGTGAAGCAGGTGCACAACGAACTGCAGATCCTGCCACCCTCCAGCTTCCTGGCCCGTCAGAACGACACCTGGTTGACCTCCAAAATCAAGGCCCAGATGCTCGCCGATGCCAACATCCCCGGTTCGCGCATCAAGATCGTCACTGAAAACGGCATCGTCTACATGCTGGGCCTGCTGACCAAGCAGGAAGCGGCGCAGGCGACCAACCTGGTGCAAGGTGTTTCCGGCGTGCAGAAGATTGTGAAGTTGTTTGAGTACATCGACTGAACCCCATCCTGCAGGAGCGAGCCTGTCGTTTGAAGGTGGTGAAGTAATAAAAAAGGCGATCCGMKMGGATCGCCTTTTTTATTACTTCACCACCTTCAAACTGGGTCGACCGCTTGGACGCGGCGGCTCACTGTCGGGTGGTGGAAGATCGTCATCCGGCTCGATCTCTTCGTCCTCGCCCATCGGCGATTCCAGATCAAACACCATGCCCTGACCATTCTCCCGGGCGTAGATACCCAGGATCGATGCAATAGGCACGTACAAGGTGTGCGGCACACCACCAAAGCGCCCCTCGAAACTGACCGCCTCGTTATCCATGTGCAAGTGGCGCACGGCCTGCGGCGATACGTTCAGGACGATTTGTCCGTCACTGGCAAACCCCTGAGGCACCTGTACCGACGGATACTCGGAATTGACCAGCATGTGCGGGGTGCAATCGTTGTCCACAATCCACTCATAGAGCGCGCGGACCAGATAAGGTCGACTGGAGTTCATAGCGGCTCCTTAAGCCTTAGCGCATATCGCGTTCGACACCAGACAGACTCGCCTGGAAAGCCTCACGCGCAAACTGGCGCTCCATATAATCAAGCAGCGGCTTGGCCGGCCGCGGCAGTTCTATACCCAGGATCGGCAATCGCCAGAGTATTGGCAGTAGGCAGCAGTCCACCAGACTTTGTTCCTCGCTGAGGAAAAACGGCTTGTCGGCGAACAGCGGCGAAACACCCGTCAGGCTTTCGCGCAACTCTTTACGAGCCACGGCACGGGCCGCTTCCTTGGTCCGCGAATCCAGAATCAGATCCACCAGACCACACCAATCTCGCTGAATGCGGTGCATCAGCAGGCGACTGTTGGCACGCGCCACGGGATAAACCGGCAGTAGCGGCGGGTGCGGGTAACGCTCATCCAGATATTCCATCACCACAGTCGACTCCCACAACGCCAGGTCGCGATCGACCAGGGTAGGCAAGCTGCCGTAAGGGTTCACCTCAATCAGTTTAGGTGGCTGACGTCCAGCTTCCACGTAAATGATCTCGGCGCTGACACCCTTCTCTGCCAGTACGATGCGCACTCGGTGGGAATAGTGGTCGGCGGGGTCGGAGTAACAGGCCAACCGATTGGTCACGCCCATGGCGATCCTCCTCGCTTGTAGAAATTATCGAACGCGGAAAAACGAGCGCGCCCAGAGGGCGCCTCCCGTAGCGACTGGATAACCAGGCTCGCTACATCTTCAGAGGCGCCCTTGGGCGCGCGCGATTAACAGCAATAGCTTGAAGCTTTATCAGTGCACGTCTTTCCAGTATTCGCGCTTGAGCAGGTAAGCGAAGACGAAGAAGAACGCCAGGTACAACAATACGTACGTACCGATGCGCTGATGTTGCAGCTTAACCGGGTTAGCCGAGTAAGCCAGGAAGGTTACCAGATTCTTGACCTTCTCATCGAACTGCTCTTCAGTCAGAGCACCGCTTTTCGGCACGATGGTCAGTTGATCGCACGCTTCATGAGTCAATGGCGTACCGGTCAGCGGATCAAATTGCTTTTTGCCGCCTTCGACGATCTGAACCTGTTTGCAACCAACCACCTGGCGACCTTGCAGGCCGGCCAGGACGTTTGGCATGCCCACGTTCGGGAAGACCTTGTTGTTCACACCCCATGGACGCGACGGATCTTCGTAGAACGACCTCAGGTAACCGTAGAGCCAGTCGGTACCGCGAACACGGGCAACCAGGGTCAGGTCCGGCGGCGCGGCGCCAAACCAGGCCTTGGCGTCTGCCGGCTGCATGCCGATACTCATGTGGTCGCCGATCTTGGCGCCAGTGAACATCAGCTTCTCCAGCATCAACTCATGGGGAATGCCCAGGTCGTCGGCAACTCGCTCATAGCGTTGGAACTTGGCACTGTGGCAACCCATGCAGTAGTTGGCGAACGTACGTGCGCCATCCTGCATGGCTGCTTTATCGGAAACGTCGATGTCGACTTTTTCAAGCTCCGGGCCACCGTGCTCAGCTGCGAAAGCGAACACTGGCAGCGCAGCAAGCATCAATACAGCAAATAGTTTTTTCATCAGCCAGTCACCCTTTCCGGAACCGGTTTGGTCTTCTCGAGCCGGGTGTAGAACGGCATCAGAATGAAGTAGGCGAAGTACAGGAAGGTACATACCTGCGACAGCAACGTACGCTCAGGGGTTGGAGCCAATACGCCCAGCACACCCAGGATCACGAACGCGATGCAGAACAACCAGAGCCAGATCTTGCTCAGCCAGCCTTTGTAGCGCATCGACTTGACCGGACTGCGGTCGAGCCATGGCAGGACGAACAGCACAGCAATGGCCGCACCCATGGCGATCACACCGAAGAGCTTGTCCGGAATCGCGCGCAAGATGGCGTAGAAAGGAGTGAAGTACCAGACCGGAGCGATGTGCTCTGGAGTCTTGAAGGCGTTCGCCACTTCAAAGTTCGGCTTTTCGAGGAAGTAGCCGCCCATTTCCGGGAAGAAGAAGACGATCGAGCAGAAGATGAACAGGAACACCACCACGCCGACGATATCTTTCACGGTGTAGTACGGGTGGAAGGCAATGCCGTCCAGCGGTATGCCATTTTCGTCCTTGTGCTTCTTGATGTCCACGCCGTCCGGGTTGTTCGAGCCGACTTCGTGCAACGCCAGGATGTGCAGCACCACCAGACCCAGGATAACGATCGGCAGGGCAACCACGTGCAAGGCGAAGAAGCGGTTCAGGGTAATACCGGAAATCAGGTAGTCCCCACGAATCCACTGGGTCAGGTCGTTGCCGATGACCGGGATCGCACCGAACAGCGAGATGATCACCTGGGCACCCCAGTAGGACATCTGGCCCCACGGCAGCAGGTAACCCATGAAGGCTTCAGCCATCAGCGCCAGGTAGATCAGCATGCCGAAGACCCACACCAATTCACGCGGCTTCTGGTACGAACCGTAGAGCAAGCCACGGAACATGTGCAGATAGACCACGATAAAGAACGCCGAAGCGCCGGTGGAGTGCAGCAGACGCAGGATCGAGCCGTACTCGACGTCACGCATGATGTATTCGACGGAAGCGAACGCTTCTTCCGCCGACGGGTTGTAGCTCATGGTCAGCCAGACACCGGTAACGATCTGGTTGACCAGAACGAGCAGCGCCAGGGAGCCAAAGAAATAAAAGAAGTTGAAGTTCTTCGGAGCGTAATACTTGCTGAGATGGTCTTCCCACATCTTGGTTGCGGGAAAGCGTGCATCAACCCAATCCATGAATTTGCTCATCACGCCTTCTCCGTATCGACGCCAATGATAATAATTTCATCGGTCTCATAGGAATGCGGGGGAACTGGCAGGTTCAAAGGCGCAGGTTGCGACTTGTAGACGCGACCAGCCAGATCGTAGTGGGAACCGTGGCAAGGGCAGAAATAGCCACCTACCCAGTCTTTACCCAGATCCGCAGGTGCCACTTCGGGACGGAAGGTCGGCGAGCAACCCAGGTGCGTGCAGATACCGATCAGCAGCAGAATCTCAGGCTTGATCGAACGGGTTTGCGGATCAACGTAAGTCGGTTGTGTCGAGTTCTTGGAGGTCGGGTCAACAAGCTGGCCCTCGATCTTCTTCAGATTCCCCAGGATTTCCGGCGTACGGCGGACGATGAACACCGGCTGGCCGCGCCACTCAGCAATCATCTGCTGGCCTGGCTCGACTTTGCTGACATTCACTTTCACCGGTGCACCTGCGGCTTTCGCCTTGGCACTGGGAAACCATGACCCCACGAACGGGACCGCAGCCCCCACCGCTCCTGCAGCACCCACCACGGATGTGGCTGCTACCAAGAAGCGACGCCGGCCTGCATTCACGCCGTCATTGCTCATTCAGTCCTCTCCCATCAGCTTTGTGGCCTGTTAAATCAGGCGTCTACTAAGTAAATCTATGTACTTATAAAAATTTTGCCGAATGGTAATGAAAAGCCCCAATTCTGACAAGGTAATTACCGGAGCCCATCACCCCCAAGCCTTGTAGTATAGGGCGTCTGCGGATGTGGCAAGTTGTCACAGCGCAATTCTTTGATAAATCGCAGACACAAAAAAACGCCCAGCTCCGTGAGGAAACTGGGCGTTCTTTTTTGAACGTGAAAGCGAATTAACGCTTCGAGTACTGCGGACGCTTACGCGCTTTACGCAGACCGACTTTCTTACGTTCAACTTCACGAGCATCGCGGGTTACGAAGCCGGCTTTACGCAGGGCGCTGCGCAGAGTCTCGTCGTAGTCCATCAGAGCGCGAGTGATGCCGTGGCGGATTGCGCCAGCCTGACCACTTACACCACCGCCGATCACGGTGACGTAGATGTCGAACTTCTCGACAGTCTCAGTCAATTCCAGCGGCTGACGAACTACCATGCGGGCAGTTTCGCGGCCGAAGAAATTATCCAGCGAACGGTTGTTGATGGAGATGTTACCAGTACCCGGACGCAGGAAAACGCGTGCGGTTGCGGTCTTGCGACGGCCAGTGCCGTAATTTTGAGTCGCCGACATAATGTACTATTCCGTTAAAACTTCAGTTCTTGGGGCTGCTGAGCAGTATGTGGGTGTGCAGCGCCCGCATAGACTTTCAGCTTACGGTACATGTCGCGACCCAGCGGGTTCTTAGGCAGCATGCCTTTGACCGCGGTCTCGATCACGCGCTCAGGGGCCTTGGCGATCAGCTTTTCAAAGTTGATCGACTTGATGCCGCCCGGGAAACCGGAGTGGGAGTAGTACATTTTGTCAGTGGTTTTAGCACCGGTAACACGGATCTGCTCAGCGTTGATTACGACGATGTAGTCGCCGGTGTCAACGTGAGGAGTGTACTCAGGTTTGTGCTTGCCACGCAGACGGCTCGCGATTTCGGTGGCCAGACGACCCAGGGTCTGACCAGCAGCGTCGACGACAAACCAGTCGCGCTTTACTGTTTCCGGTTTAGCAGTAAAAGTTTTCATTCTTTATAGCCTCAGGGGCCGCCCTGTAAATTAGACGGCGGATCTTACTGAATAGTGCGTACTTTGACAAGTCAAAGGCAGCCGGATACAGACGCTTTCGGGGGCTCGGGTCGGCGCGTCCGTTCAACGGCAAGATTCTTCGGCGGCGGCGCATCACTTCCACTGCAGAAAGAGGTGCGCAATTATGCAGATTGCGAAAAATAATTCAACCTGCTTTTATGATTGTTTTGCCCAAGGAGCACCCGATGGACTATCGCCAGCTAGGCCGAACCAATCTGAACGTGAGTGCCCTCTGCCTCGGAACCATGACCTGGGGCGAACAAAACAGCGAGGCAGACGCCTTCGCCCAGATTGAAGGGGCCAAGCGTGCCGGGATCAACTTCATCGACACCGCCGAGATGTACCCGGTGCCCCCCAAGGCCGAAACCTATGCCACCACCGAACGCTACATCGGCAATTACTTCAAAAGCCGCGGCGACCGCACCGACTGGATCCTCGCCAGCAAGATCGCCGGCCCCGGCAACACCATCGACTACATCCGCGATAAAAACCTGCGCCACAACCGCCAGCACATCACCGAAGCGGTGGACGCCAGCCTCCAGCGCCTGCAGACCGATTACATCGACCTCTACCAACTGCACTGGCCGGAACGCAGCACCAACTTTTTCGGACAACTGGGCTACAAGCACAAGATCGAAGCCAACCTGACCCCGCTGGAGGACACCCTCGAAGCACTGGACGAGCAGGTCCGCGCTGGCAAGATCCGCCACATCGGCCTGTCCAACGAGACGCCGTGGGGCACCATGCGCTTCCTGGCCCTGGCCGAAGCCCGTGGCTGGCCACGCGCGGTGTCGATCCAGAATCCGTACAACCTGCTCAATCGCAGCTTCGAAGTCGGCCTGGCGGAAATCGCCATCCGCGAGCAATGCGGCCTGCTCGCCTATTCGCCGCTGGCGTTCGGCTTCCTGTCAGGCAAGTACGAAGGTGGCGCCCGCCCGCCAAAAGGTCGCCTGAGCCTCTACAGCCGCTTCAGCCGCTATTTCAACCCGCAGTCGGAAGCAGCCTGCAGTCGTTACGTGGCGCTGGCTCGCGAGCACGGCCTGGACCCGGCGCAAATGGCCCTGGCGTTCGTGACGCAACAGCCGTTCGTGACCAGCAACATCATTGGCGCGACGACGATGGAGCAACTGGAGAGCAACATCGCCAGTTTCGACCTGAAGCTGTCGGAGGAAGTACTGGAAGGGATCGAGGCGATTCACAAGGATCATCCGAATCCGGCGCCATAACCCCCACTTGTAGGAGCGAGCTTGAACTGGTCAACTAATTTTGGACACCAGTTACGGTTTTCATGCCGCCAGTTTTTCCATAGCTACCGGTGAACGATAGCCGTTGTAGCTATGGAGCCTGACGTTGTTGTAACGCATCACGTAGCGTTGCACGTCTATGCGGGCTTCATGCTCAGAGTTGTAGCCATCTTCTGGCACCCACTCTGATTTAAGGCTCCCAAAGAAACGCTCCATCGGGGCGTTATCCCAGCACTCACCTTTGCGACTCATG